>NZ_LFRG01000181.1:0-585 GCF_001573875.1 Clostridium sp. ATCC 25772 | reverse complement strand
CTTGGAGTACTATCAAGCATTGCATTAGTCAAGTTTGGTGATGTTGAAAAAAACAGTAAGATAAATGCAGATTACGTTACGGCTAACAATATAGCTACAGCTGCAAAAATAGCGATTAATAGTGATGTATCTGAAGATGAAATTAGTATAGATTATTTAGTTGAAAATAATTATTTAGAAGGTAAGCCCAAAGTTCAAAGCCAAAAAGATAAAAACTTTAAAGTATATACAGAAAATGAAGATATAAAGGTGAAAGTAGACGGACAAACTTTTTATCCTAAAAACGAACAAGAATAAAGTATAGAGGTGATAAAAATAAAAACATTAACTTTAGAGATAAAAGAAAATACAATTAAAATGCTTGTTATAGAAAAGTATTTTGGCTATGTTAAATTTATAAATATGAAAACTTTTGAGTTTAATCAAATAGACCGAAATGGATTGATTTTAGATATCAACAAGTTAAGTAAAATAATAAAAAATGAATTAAATAATTTTAAAATACCATGTAGAAGAATATCTTTTGCAGTTCAAAATGAAAGTATAATAAATAGGAATGTTAAAGTAATAAACACTGGGTACAAG
>NZ_LFRG01000180.1:0-588 GCF_001573875.1 Clostridium sp. ATCC 25772 | reverse complement strand
TAGATGCAACTCATAAAATGCATATATATGCTAAAGCTGAACTTATTGATTCGAATGAAATAATAATAGATGGTGGAATTGGGATTGGAAGGGTAACTAAAAAAGGCTTAGGAATAGAAATTGGAAAAGCTGCAATAAATAAAACGCCTATATCCATGATACAAAGTGAGGTTAGAAAAGTAATAGGAGATACAAAGGGAGTTAAAATAACTATATTTGCCCCAGAGGGAGAAACTATTGCTAAAAAAACTTTTAATCCAAGACTTGGAATTGTAGGAGGTATATCTATAATAGGAACAACGGGTATAGTTGAGCCAATGAGTGATGAAGGATGGAAGAAATCTTTATCAATAGAACTAGAGATGAAAAAAGCTCAGGGAATGGATAAAGTTATTTTGGTACCAGGTAACCATGGAGAAATGTTTATAAAAGAAAGCTTAGGTATTGATTCAAAGTATATAGTTAGGACCAGTAATTTTATTGGATATATGTTGAAAGAAGCTCAACGTATTGGATTTAAAAAAATTCTAATGGCTGGACATTTAGGCAAATATGTAAAGATAGCTGGCGGAATATTTAATACACATA
>NZ_LFRG01000018.1:0-58645 GCF_001573875.1 Clostridium sp. ATCC 25772 | reverse complement strand
TATTAGGAGTGGCTTTTTTATTTGTTTTTATAACTAAAAAAGTTATGAAAAACATGAAAAATATGGCTTAGCTTTACGCACATGCTTATAACCCTATAAAAATTAACTTTTAATATTATACCATAATTTCAAAACCAACTACTATTTTGCCCTTATATATTTATATATAAAAATAAAAAGCGACAATGTCGCTTTTTATTTTAAATCTTTAATTACAATATCAAATAAACTTCCAGCTACTTTTTTCTTATCCATTACTTCTAAAGGAATCAAAGTCTCATCTTTTTTAATAATTGTAACTTTATTCGTATCTTTAGCAAATCCAGCATCATTATCAGTTATGTCATTAGCCACTATGTAATCTAAATTCTTATTTTTTATTTTACCTTTTGCATTTTCAATTAGATTATGGCTTTCTGCTGCGAAACCAACTAATATTTGATTTTTTTTCATTTTGCCTAAAGATTTTAATATATCATTATCTCTTGTAAATTCTAAAATTAAATCTCCAGAGCCTTTTTTTATTTTTTCTTCTGAATAGCTTTTTATCTTATAATCTGCAACTGCTGCTGATTTTACAATTATATCACTATTTCCAAATCTTTTTAATACTTCATCATACATCTCTGAATTGCTTTGTATTGATATAAATTCTATTCCAGTTGGTGGTTTTAAATTGGTAGGTCCACTTATTAAAGTAACCTCTGCACCTCTATCTCTTGCTTCTTCTGCTACAGCATACCCCATCTTACCACTTGATCCATTTGTTATGTACCTTACTGGATCAATTTTTGATATAGTTGGACCTGCCGTCACTAATACTTTTTTACTATCTAAATCTTTTTTACTGTTTAATTTACTTAATATAAATTCTGCAATGCTTTCTGTATCAGCAAGCTTTCCATCACCGACATCACCACAAGCTAATCTTCCACTTTCAGGTGCTATAAATTCATATCCTAAACCTTTTAACTTAGATATATTTTCCTGAACTATTGAATTTGTATACATATTTGTATTCATAGCTGGAGCAAAAACAACTGGCGCCTTAGTTGCCATTATTGTTGTAGATAACATATCATCTGCAATTCCATTTGCAACTTTTCCAACTATATTAGCTGTAGCGGGAATTATAGCCATAAGATCTGCTTTTTTAGCTAAAGATACATGTTGTATTTCCCATGCTTTAGGTTCTGCAAACATATCAGTAATAACCATATTTTGACTTAATGATTGAAAACTAAGAGGACTCACAAATTCAGTAGCTGATTTTGTCATTATAACATGTACATTAACGTTTTTCTTTTTTAATCTACTTATAACATCTAAAGCTTTATAAACAGCTATTCCGCCACATACTCCTATAACTACTGTCTTTTCTTTGTTCATCTTACTTTAAGCCCTCTTTCACATCTTGGCTTTCAGATAATAATGCATCTTGATTTATTTCTTTTATAGCTATAGTAACTGGTTTTGTACTTTCAGTTTCTATTAATGGCTCTGAACCATCGATTATTTGTCTTGCTCTTTTAGAAGTTGCTACTACTAATGAGTATCTGTTTTCAACCTTATTTAATAAATCTACTATTGATGGGTTAATCATTGAACTATTGTTACTTTTCATATATTAGAACCTCCCTAATATTTCATCTTTTATTTTATAAACTCTACATTTTTCAGCCATTATTATGCTTTCAATTTTCTTTACAGCATCTTCAACTCTATCATTAACTACTGCATAATCATACTTTGATGCAAAAGAAATTTCATCATAAGCGGCATTTAATCTAGTTTTTAATGATTCTGGTGTTTCACTACCTCTATTTGTTATTCTTGACTCTAATTCTTCCATTGATGGAGGAAGTATAAATACAAACACTCCATCTGGATAAGCAGACTTTATTTTAAGTGCACCTTGTATATCTATTTCTAATATTACATCCCTACCATTTTCAAGCATTTCAAAAACTTTACTTTTAGGTGTTCCGTAAAAATTACCATATACTTCAGCATACTCTAAAAAATCATCATTTTCAATTTTTTTTAGAAAATCTTCTCTTGGTGTAAAAAAATAATTTATTCCATCAACTTCTCCTGCCCTAGGAGATCTTGTAGTTGCTGAAACTGATATCCATATATCATTTTTCTCTAATAAAGCCTTACAAACAGTACCTTTTCCAGCCCCTGACGGACCTGATATAACTAATAATTGCCCTTTAACTCCCATTTTATTCATCAACCTCATCTATATGATGGTCGTCTTCTTTTGATGATAATCTATGAGCAACAGTCTCTGGTTGTACTGCTGATAATATTACATGATCACTGTCTGTTATTATTACGGCTCTTGTTCTTCTTCCATATGTAGCATCAATAAGCATACCTCTATCTCTCGCTTCTTGAATGATTCTCTTTATTGGTGCTGATTCTGGGCTTACAATTGCAACTAACCTGTTAGCTGAAACTATGTTTCCAAATCCTATGTTTATTAATTTTATACCCATTAGTGTCCTCCTATTTACTCTATATTTTGAGCTTGTTCTCTAATTTTTTCTATTTCACTTTTAATTTCCAATGCTAAATTAGTTATACTTAAATCTGTAACCTTAGATGCTATTGTGTTTGTTTCTCTGTTCATTTCTTGAATTATAAAATCAAGTTTTCTACCGATAGGTCCTTCTATTTTTAAAGTTTCTTTTACTTGACATATATGACTGTTTAATCTTACTATTTCTTCGTCAATTGCAGTTTTATCTGCAAGTAGTGCAACTTCCATAGCAAATCTATTTTCTTCTATTTGAGTATCCTCTAAAAGTTCTTTAAGTCTTTTCCTTAATTTTTCTCTGTACTCTAATATTGTGCCAGGTACTCTTTCACCTATCTCATTTACATAACCTAAAACTAAATCACATTTCTTTTCTATGTCTTGTCTTAGCTTTTCTCCTTCTTCTAATCTCATAATTAAAAGAGAATCCATTGCAATATTTAAAGAAGCTTGTAATTCTTTCCAAACTTCTTCTAAATTTTCTTCCTTCTGTTCAAGAGTAATGGCTTCTGGAAGCCTCACTAAACTCATAGTTGAAATGTCATCTCTTAAATCATACATATTTTGAACTTTATTTAAACAATTCATATAACTTTTTATTAGTTCTTCATTCAAAACAGCTTCTACATTTTCTTTTTCAAGTGTCTTTTGAGTTATAAATACGTCTACTTTACCTCTTTTTATTTTTTCACTTAAAATTTTTCTTATACCATCTTCTAATGAGATTAAAGCTCTTGGCATTCTTACATTTAGTTCAAAATATCTGTGATTAACACTTTTTATTTCTACAATAAAATTTGAGTGCCCATTCGGTACACTCCCACGCCCAAAGCCCGTCATGCTTTTTATCATTTATCAACGCATCCTTCCGAGTTCTTTGTAAAATTCTTTATTCACTATTATACAAAATTTACATTATCAATTTCAAGTTAAAAATATATGTATTATTTAGCATTTTGAATTATTTAATAGGAAATTAAAGAAAATCTGATTTTTTAAAGAGTAAATAGAGGCAAAACAGCCTCTACTTTTCAAATTTGTTAAACTTTATACATACTATCATTTTTATAACTTTTATTCATATTTGTCAAGACTTGAAAGAGAGTTTTCAATTATATTGTATGGTTGTGTTAATGCTATTCTAAAATAATCATACCCTAAAGTACCAAAAACATCTCCTGGTGTAACTATAATTCCATGCTTATTTAAAAGTTCTAAGCAAAATTCATAAGTTGTGTATCCTTTAGGTGTCTTGCACCAAATATAAAATGTAGAATAACTATCAAAAAATTTAATATTTTTTTCTTGTAATATTTTTTTTACCAAAACTCTTCTTTTGCTATATTCTTCTTTTAATTGTTTATTATATTCATCCCCTAGTTTTAAAGCATTAATAGCAGCATATTGTATTGGCATAAACTGGCCAGAATCTAAGTTACTTTTTACTTTAATTAAATTCTTAATTACTTCTTTATTTCCCACAGCATATCCAACTCTAAAACCAGTCATATTATATAACTTAGAAAAACTTCCAAATTCTACAACTGTTTTTTCTTTATCAAATTGTAATATGCTTATAGGTTTTATATCTTGTTCTATTATTTCACAATATGCAGCATCATTGCAAACAATTATATTTTTTTCTTTAGCAAATTTAACTATTCTTTCAAAAAATTCTTCGGTTGCACTTGCTCCAGTTGGATTATTGGGGTAATTAATAAACATTAACTTAGCTTTCGATACTGTATTTTCTGGTATATTATCTAAATCTACCAAATAATTATTTTCCTCTTTTAATGGTACTGTGCAAGGAAAACAACCCCATAATTTAGATGCTATATAATAAACTGGATATCCTGGTTCTGGTACTAAAACAGTATCTCCTATATCACATACTGAAGGTATTACGTTACTTATTCCTTCTTTTGATCCTATTAGTATAACTACTTCCTCTTCTTCTAATTGTACACTAAATTTGTCTTTATAATACTTTATTATTTGCAATTTTAATTCTTCTAACCCATCATAAGGAGGATATTTATTAAAACCCTTTTTATTCATACCTTCAATTAACCCTTCCTTTATGCTTTCATCTACTAGTAAATTAGGATCTCCTATACTTAAATCTACTACTTTTTTGCCCATAGATATCCTTTTTTCTCTTATATAATCCAGATTTTTAAAATGATATTCACCTATACCATTTAATCTATTATTTATTTTCATAAAATCACCTTGCAAATTACTAATATAACTTATGGTATTCTAATATGTCATAAAATGTTCCAATGTTATATATTTTTACATAATGTACAAAATTAATTTAATTTATTCTTTTATCTTTCATATAAATTTAATCATATAAGTTATAAACTTGTCATTCTCAATTGATAATGCATTTTTTCTGTTATTGATTAAATCTAAATTTTAATATATATCTAAATTATAAAAAAGTTTATTTTCATATTTATATAACTATAAATTTACGAATTATAATTTAATACCATATATTCTCATTGTACATAGTTTGTAGATTATAATCTCAGTAATTATGTAAATAAATTTAACTTTATATAAATATCGGTTGTCTTGTCTTAAAATCTTTAACCATAGTATAACTATGGGGTATATTACTGTTAACTATCAAATTTTTAGTTCGGATTGTTTATTTTTCTGATATAAAAGTATTTATCTATTTCTTTGCTTATACCACACTTTTTAACTTGTTTTACTCTTTTACTAGAAGGTCTTGGCATATTTGCAGGTTTAGTTCCTTTATATGAGTAAGCAAAGAAAACTTCGTCTGCTTCAACTACGCCATCAACAGAGCATAATAAATAAATACTTTATTTTTAATTTTCCTATTGTTTAATTAAACTATTTTGCTAAACTTAACTTTTTTAAGTTAACCACCATTTTTTAATATAGTTACTTTTTTAAAATCATTTTAAACTTATTCTTATATTTATATAATTCCTACGTCTTATAACCTGTTCATTTTATCATTTGATAACATTTTTCACTTATCCCACTTCCCCTGTATATCTATATATACATAAACTTTTACATTTCATATTTTAAGAATATCTGAAAAATTTTCAATTAAGATTATTGTTTAAATTGAATTTTTACAATAAAAAATAAGTAAATCTTTAGTAAAGCAATTATTACTTTGAAGATTTACTTATTCTATATATTAATGTTAATATTAATGAGACGCTATAATTTTTATTAAAAATACTATTGCCAAAATATACATTACTGGTGAAATTTTCTTCTTTTCTTTACTTACTATGTTACTTATAAAATTCATACTAGCGTAAGCTAAAACACCTATTGTTAATCCATCTCCTATGCTATAAGTTAATGGCATCAATGCTAATGTCAAGAAAGCAGGTACACCTTCTGTGAAATCCGAAAAATCTATATTTTTTATACTATCAATCATATAGAATCCAACTATTATAAGAGCTGGTGCTGTAGCTGCTGATGGTATTGCTATAAATATCGGTGAAAAGAATAATGCTATTAAAAATAAAATTCCTGTAACAACTGAAGCTAAGCCCGTTCTTGCACCCGCTGCCACTCCTGCTGAACTTTCAACATAAGTTGTAACAGTAGATGTTCCTAAAATAGAACCTACAGTAGTTCCTATAGCATCAACTAATAATGCCTTACCTGCATTTTTAACTTTTCCATCTTCATCTACCATACCTACTTTAGACGCTACCCCTACCAACGTTCCAACGGTATCGAAAAAGTCTACAAATAAAAATGTAAATACTATAGTTATAAATTGCATAATTTGCGCTTTAGAGTTAAAAAAGGAAAAATCTAATTTAAATGCTATAGGTTTTAATGATTCATATTTAAATATTCCCTCTGGTAATGATATTCCATAAGATAATGCTGATTCTGGCGATATAATAGCATATCCCCATGCGACAATAGAACTAATCAAAATACCCCAAAGTATAGCACCTTTAACATTTTTTTTAGAAAGTATAACTATTATCAATACTCCAACAACAGCTATTAACACAGTTGGGCTAATTAAATTTCCCATAGCTACAGTTGTAGCATCACTTTTAATAACTATTCCAGCATTAATAAATCCTATAAATGAAATAAATAAGCCTATACCTGCTGTTACTGCATATTTTAAATTTGTAGGAATAGCATTCACAACCATTTCTCTTACATTAGTTAAAGATAATAAAATAAATATAATACCCTCTACAAATACAGCTGTTAATGCTACATTCCAAGATATCCCCATACCTAAAACTACAGAAAATGCAAAGAAAGCATTTAATCCCATACCTGGTGCTAATGCAAAAGGCAGCTTTGCATAAAGCCCCATAAATATAGTTGTTAAGCCTGCTGTTAAGCACGTAGCAGTAACTATGGCACCTGGTGGCATTCCCACTCCCTCAGCTCCTAAAATATTAGCATTTACAGCTATTATATAAGCCATAGTTAAAAATGTAGTTATTCCACCAACGACTTCTTTTCTTACATCTGTTGCACTATCTTGTAATGCAAAATAATTTTCCATCTCCTACTCCTCCTCTTAACATTTAAAATATAAAAAGTTTTATTTTTCGTATCATTGCAAACTTTATTTTTAATTTTTATTTTTTATTTCGTGTATTCTTCATCTTTATAATATCAGCTTATTTAAAAACAGTCAATGAATTTTACGTATATTTTTTTATTTTTTTATTTTTTCGTTCGTGTTAATTGATTTTCATGCATCTACTTTTAGATTATTGCTTTAAATCTATCTACGGTATTATATATAACTCACTTTTATAAAAAAATAAGCCACCTCAAATTCTATTTGAGGTGGCTTATTTTTCAAATCTATTTATTATTCGTATTAATCTTACCATCTTTTATTTCTATAACCCTATCGCTAAAGGATGCAGCATATTTATCATGTGTTACCATTACTATAGTCTTTTTATCATTTATATTTAATGCCTTTAATATTTCTAATACATTGTTACCAGATTCAGAATCTAAACTCCCTGTAGGTTCATCTGCAAATATAATTTTTGGATCAGTAATCAAAGCCCTAGCTATAGCTACTCTCTGTTGCTGTCCTCCTGACAATTGATATGGATAACACTTTCTTTTTTCATATAAACCAACTTTATTTAGTAAAAAATCTAATCTTTCTTTATATATTTTTTTAGGCACTCCATCATATTCAAATATAATTGATATATTATCTTCAATATTTAAATCTTCTATTAAATTATAAAACTGAAAAATAAACCCGAAGTTTTGTCGTCTTAACTTACTTAGCTTTGCATCTTTCATATTAAATATATCATTACTCTCAAATAATATACTACCTTCACTTGGTGTATCTAAAGCACTAAGAATATATAATAGCGTACTCTTACCCGCCCCAGATTGACCCATTATACTTAAAAATTCACCTTCATTAACATCTAAATTAATACCTTTTAATATTTCATAAGAATTATCACTTACATTAATCTTTTTTTTGATATTAATAGCTTTTAATATACTCATAATCAATCCCCTTATCAGTCATCTGATTTTATTTCATCTATTATATTTATCTTAGATATTTTTCTTATAGGATATATATAACTAATAATACTCATACATATAGAAATTAAAACTAGTATTACCATCAATTCACCATTCTTAATAAAAATCATATCTCCAATATAATAAGACAAAATTTTATTAATATAATTGCTTAATATAGCACCTAATCCAACTCCAAAAACTCCACTATAAGTTCCCAAAATTATAGCTTCAAATAAAATACATTTACTCAAATACCCTTTAGATATGCCTAGTGCTCGTTTTGTAGCATATACCTTTTTTCTAGATAAAATATTAATAGTAATGTTATTGCTCATACTAATTATGCATATTAAAGTAGAAATGCATATTAAAACATTCACTATATTAAATATTTTTTCATTATTATCGTTATTCTGCTTATTAAGAACTGATAACTCTTGTATAGAATATTTATTTTCATATTTATTTTTAAACAGCTTTTCTATTTCATATATTATAGTTTCTATTTCATCATCATTTTCAACTTTTATAAGACACATATCCTTATCTTTTACCTTTATATCCTGTTTAAAATTATCCTTAGATATAAATAATACTTTTCCCATATTTTCAAAACTACTAACAACTCCAATTACATTATAATTTACATCTTTAATTTTTAATGAATCTTTTACTTTAATACCAGTATTTTTACTAAATGTAGTTGTTATTATAATATTTTTTCCATCATCAAGTTTTTCAAATATATCCGATCCACCCTGTTTAATTATTTCCGTTGAAAAATTTTTTTTGTAGTCAACACCGTCTATTCCAGCAATATCAACTTTAACATCTTTAATAATTTCTGTTGTTCTTGATTGAAATAAAGAGTTATTAATATATTTTATACTCATAATTTCATCATGAAAATCCTCTTCTACCGAACCATCTATACTTAACATTACATCTGCAGTCCTATATATATTCATTACTCCATTATTTATCATTGTTTTAAGTGCAACACTTATATACATTGATGAAACAATTATTGAAATAATAACTACTATATCTAATATATTAATGAACTGCATTATAAACTCTTTAAATAAAATACTAATCGAACCTTTAAATATAGAAAGAATTTTCCCCAAAATCCCATTAACTATTATTAGTAAAACTTTTACTAATAAAATAAAAGCAGCAATAAGTAAAAGAGAACCTAAAATTAATAAAAATACTCCATTTTCACTTTTATATTCTCTAATTAAAATTACTATTGACAGTGATAATGATAAAACTCCACAAAGATATTGGAACATTTTTTTTCCTTTACTTCTATAAGATTTCTTATCTATACCTTTTAAAAGATTTATAACAGACATCTTCAGTATATTCTTTAAAGAAATTACTATTACCATGATGCTAAAAAGTACAATTAAGACATCTATGTATAAAAATTTCACCAAACTTAAATTAAAATAACCATCTTGTACTATATAATTTAAAACTACTTTTACAAACGGAACAGTCAATATACTTCCTATAACTATTGAACTTAGAACTATAAGTAAGTTTTCCACTATGACACTTATTGCAATATCTTTTCTTGATATTCCTAAACTTCTTAATATACCTATTTGATGTAACCTTTCATAAATTATAAGTGAGAATGTTGAATATGTTAAAAATAGTGTGATAAATATAGATAATATGCCAATTATCTTTAATGCCATATCTATAGTACCTACGTATGATTTAAAATAATCTATATCATATCTTTGTTGAATTATAAAATCAGATGAGATTTTAGAATGTACTTCTTCAATCATATTATTTATATTATCTAGATTTTTTATTGTTATTCCAACTGAATAAACATTTTCATTTTGACTTAAAAGATATTGAGCATCACTAATATTAATCATTGCAGTGTTCATATTTGAATTAAACACTCCTGTATTTTTAGCTATTCCACTTATAATAAATTCTTTTTCCTTATCTTGAATTGATAGTTTCACTTTAGACCCTACCTTTAAAGAATTTTCATCTGCATATTTTTCATTAATTATGATTTCGTTTTCCGTATCTTTAACTTCATACTCATCTATTAATTCTATTGGGAATGCAGCTTTTTGTTTAGTAAAATTAACTCCAATAACATTTACATTCTTTAAAGTTTTAATGTCTTTTGCTATACCTCCTATTCTAGGCACAACATGACTTATTCCTTCTATATCTTCAATAGACTTTATAATATCTTCAGGGTTAAAAAAAGGATTTTTTTCATCAGATTTTGTTATTAATAATTGACTATTTAAAGTTGTTTTTCTAAGTTGATCCTCTCTAATTTTAATAGCAGAATCTTTTATTATAGATGTAGCTAACATAATAATTGTAGATAAAACTAATGTACATGTTAGTAATATGTATCTAACCTTGTTCTTCTTTATACTGTTAAATGCTATTTTTAAAAACAACCTCATATTTCTCTTACCATTCGTGTTTTGTATTTAGATACGCCTACTCTTTTTAACAACCTAACTATTTTTTTATTATGCTCAAAAGCATCTGACACCACATAGTCCTTTCCCTTACCTATAGACCACTCCTCAGCACTTTTATAAAGACGGTATATAATAGAAAATATGTTTCCTACAGCCCTGCTTTTTTCCCTTACATAATAGTGCAATATATATGCATAATCATCATTTTCAAAAGCAAAATCTTTTCTATTTATCCATACCTCTACAAATCCGTGAATATCTTCACCAGATTCTACAACAAACATTCCACAATTATCATTTAATATAGACTCTTTAATTTGATTAGTACCACAATTAAATTCTAAGTTTCCTTTATAGTAACTATCTTTTCCTAATTGATCTACAGATAACTCTCTCCATAATTCCAATATATTATCTAAATCAGATAATTTGGCTTCTCTAATAACAAAATTCATAAGCATACCCCCAAATTTCATTCTAATTTTCTATATTTATATTTCCTACTTTAGCATTTATATCAAATATTGCTCCATCTTCATCAACATTTATTTCATCTTTAATTTTAACTTTTTCAGCCATAGAACCTATAGCTTTAATCTTACTTCCTTTTGGTATTTTAATTTTTGCATTTACAACTTCACCATGAATATCATAACTATAATCACTATTTAAGTTTTGTAGATTCAAATTAACATTTCCAATTTTTGAAAATATACTTCCTTTTTTTAAGTTTCCAGTGTATGATATTTCTCCATTTTCTATGTCAATTTTTAAAGCATCATAATTGCCTGCTATATTAATATCTCCAATGTTGTTTTCTATACTTATTGACTGAATACTGCTTGGAACAATTATAGTAGTTTCTATGTTTATTGAATTTATAGAAGAATTGTCTTTCCAAGTTGAATTGATATTAACAACTCCATTTTCTAAAGTACAATTCATACTATCTAACACATCTTGCAATTTATCCTCACTTTTTCCACCAACAAGTTTTTCCATCCTAATCTTAACTTTATCCACATTACTTTTCTCTATTTTTAAGTTTCCACAATCATTCTTTATTCCAAGTGAATCACCTTCTATTTTATAAGTGTAATCACTGATTTCTTCTTTACTATATGGAACACTTTCCTTATCAAATTTTATTTTATTTTTATTTTTTTGAACACATGAAGTTAAAATTAAAGTAATTATAATAACACTTACAAATCCTATAACCATTTTTTTCATTACAATCACCTCTTTACTAACTTTATCTTATAAACAATATTTATTTCTAAGCTTGTACACCAACTACTTATATTACTTGTTAGAAAGCTCTTTCATAAGTTTAGAAAAATATGAGTCTTTTTCAGTTAAATATTCATAATTTCCTTCCTCAACTATTTCACCTTTTTTCATTGTATAAATACAATCAGCCTTATTTAGTAAACTCAAATTATGAGTTATTATAATTACAAGACTCTGTTTTGATAACTCTTCTAATATGTCTTTTACTCTTTTTTCATTTATAGTATCCAATGCGGCTGTCGGTTCATCAAAAATATAAATTAATGATTTTTTCACCAATGCTCTAGCAATAGACAACCTTTGTTTTTCCCCACCAGATAAATTAACTCTTTCATTAATTACAGTGTCATAACCTAATTCTAACTTTTTTATAGATTCTTCTAAATTCAAATTTCTTATAACTTCCTCTATCTTTAAATCTTCTATATCTCTACCCATTTTTATATTATTTTTAATAGATTCATTTAATAATTCTATATCTTGTGATACTAAACTTATAACACTTCTAACATCTCTTACTCCATATTCTTTTAGCTCTTTCTTATTTATTCTTATTTCACCTTCATAGGAATCATAAAAAGCACTTAATAACTTTATTAAAGAACTTTTACCTGCACCAGAATCTCCAACTATTGCAAAAATACCATTTGATGGTAATCTTAAATTAATATTTTTTACCGCTTCACTTCCATTGCTATACTTAAAACTAACATTTCTTAATTCTATCTCTTCAATATAAACAATTTCATTTTTTTGCTTACTCGCTCTTTCAGTTTTTAAATTCATATATTCATTAATTCTATTAAATATAGGTATTATTGTATGTATGTCTATATTGCTATTCAACAACTCATATATAGGTTGTACTAATAACTGAAAATATAACCCTATAGCTACAACTGTTCCTATTGTTATTTTTCCATCCATTACAAGTAAACTTCCTACTCCATATACAATAGACAATGATGTTATCATTATTCCATTGCTTATACTATTCATTAACATACTTAATTTTCTAAACTTTAAATTGTTCCTATAATTTTTCTCTATTATTTCCTTAAACTCTTTTTTAACTTTATCCTCTTGGTTAAATGCTTTAATAGTATTAACCAATCCTACGCTCCTATTAATTTTTATACATATTTGATCATAGCTTTCCTGAATATCCTTGGACATTGGATTAAACTTATGAGATATTTTCCAGTTAACAAAAAAATATATTGCATATAATAAAATAACTATTAAAGTAATTTCTTTAGATAAAATTAACATTCCAATAATAATCATAATTATTAGCACTATATTTTTTACAACAACAACGAAAAAGTTAGTAATAAATTCACTTACATTTCTACCGTCATTACTTATTCTAGATACAATCGCTCCATTATTACATCCATCAAAAAATTCCATAGGTGCATTTATTACTTTATTAAACATCTCTTCTCTAAACATTATTGTTATATTTTCACTTATTTTCATAAATACTTTATTTTTTATGTATCCAAATATAGGTTGACATATACATCCTCCAAAAAATATTAATATTCCTATTTTCAGCTTATCAAGTGAATTGCTTGGGATAACTTCATCAATCAAATATCTAGATACAATTGGAGATATAAATACAGCAATTGTATATAAAATAGTAAAAATTAAACCTATTAATTCTTGCCATTTGTATTCTTTTGCTACTTCCCATATATTGTTTAATATTTTTTTCATAATTTCTCCCTAAATTAGATTATTTAATTTAAACAGTTTTTATTTTCTTACATAATCTATGCCTATAACTTTTCATATGATTTTTTTCTAGTATTTCCCTTAATTCATCTTCTTTACTAAGCACATCTGCACATATGTACTTAAAACCATGTTTTTTCATCTCTATTATTGTGTTATCAAATAATTTTTTAGTAACACACTCTATCTTATACTCATCTTGTAAATAATCTGTATCTACATATAAATAATTTATATAAATAAATTTATCTGCAAAAAACATATAGTTAGGATTATTAAATGAAAAATTTAACATTCCTATCAATCTTTTATTTTCCACAGCAATAAATATCATTTCATCCTTATTACCTTTTAATACTTCTTCTAAAGAACTTCTAGAATGATAGATTTTATAATCATCATATTCTGTACTTTTTGCTCTTAAATCATTAATACAAAACATAATATCATTTATTCTATTTATATCACTTATATTTGCTTTACGTACTTCTATGTTTCCTTTCATTATTTGCATCCCCTTTTTATTTATCATTAAGAAATGATAAATAGTTATATTAACTACTACCCATTCCAGAACTAATTTTCATAAACTTAATTTTATTTTTATTTTTAAAATAAACTTAGCAAGTTCTTGTTATTTAAAATCTCACTTTGCTCAAAATTTTTAGTTTTTAAAGCTTTATCAACAATACAATCTATGCCATATTTATCAATTAATTTAATAACTGTATATACTGATATGTGATAAATTTCATTATTATTGTAATCAATCTTATAAAAATCAAAATTCTCACCTATTTTAGGAACCTTATTTATATAAGAATTATATTGATCAGCAAAATACATTGCTAAGCCTTCATTCAACCAAATTGGCAATTTAATTTGTGCTTTTGAATTTAATACTACATGAATAAATTCATGTAGTATTAAATTGTCAACAGTTTCATTATTTAACTTTCTCCACTTATCATGATCTAATATTAGAATTACATCATCAAAGCTTGTACCAATAACCCAATCTGGTACTTTATTACCGATTATTTTTGATAATTCATCTAATCCATCTATAACATCTATAGTAACTTTATTATTAAAATGAAATATATTTCTTATATTTCTTATTCTATAATAAAAGTTAAAATAATCGGTCATATCTCTTAACACCCTTAAATCTTTAATATCAAGATTAAGGTTATTCACAGCAACATCCCCTATCACATCCAACTTCACTACTTTGATTATATGTTGCTATTATTGTTTCCTCTAAATTATATATCCATTTCTCACATTCTGGCTTTTCATTCATTGTTCCTTTATAAGGACACCCACCCATACATATTGGTAATATGCTACACTCTCTACATTCCTCATATTCAAAAGGTGACCATAATATATAATCCATATTACGAGCATACATTTTTTCATCTACTTTAGTTTTAATTGTAGTCACATTTCCTACAGCCTTATCAATATTTCCTACATCATTCCAACATTTGTACATATATCCTTCTGCATCAACTACATAAGCTCCAACATTATCAGCACAACAGTAATTTGCTTTTATACTTGGATAAAATGGATATGCTCCTGAAACTTTATACCCTCTTTCAAATAATATTTTCTGATATTTGCTATCACTTTTTGCATATTCTTCTGTATTTAAACAGCTATTTGCTATACCATTGCAAGTATCTGTGTATGCAGTAACATGTCCTAAATTTACAATAACATCTTTCAAACCATTTTCTTCTAATATATCTAATAATTCTTCAACATGATTAATATTTGTTTTATCTACATTTATTCTAATAGCTATATTTTTTATTCCACCATCTATAAGCTTTTTCACATTAGAAATTATTGTAGTAAAAGTTTCCTCATCTGAATTCTTTAATTTTCTTCTCTTATTATGAATACTAGGAGGTCCATCTACTGTAATTTGAGCTCCTGTTATTCTGGCTATTTTCATATTTTCAATAGTTTCTTCATCTATTAAATATCCATTTGTTACAATATATGAACTATATTTAACATTTTCTTTTTCACATATATCTATAGCTCTTTTTGAAAAATCAAATATCATATCTTTAGCTAATAGTGGTTCTCCACCATACCATGTTATACTTATACTATTTTTATTTTTTGCATTTTCTTCTATCATTTCCATTAAACTATCTTGAACCTCTTTAGTCATCATTCCTGATTTAGGAGTTTCATAACAATAAGGGCAAGCAAAATTACAAGCTAATGTAGGTGCAATAACTAATCCCAAAGATGAACTTGAAAATTTTCCATTATAATTCCTATACTTTAATAATTTTAATTCATCCATGTCATTATGAACTATATAATTTCCTTCAGACATATCCTCAACTAATTCTTTCATCTTTCCACTTAAGTTTTCAGTATCTATATTCTCGATGTTTTCTAGTACATTCAAAAATTCATCCTCTACTTCTGCTAATGCACAAGTAACACTATTAAAAGCTATTGTTTTCCCATTTTCCAATTTAATTATCTTATTATATTTTGATTTTTTCATAATTCCTGCCCCCTAATATGTAATTTTTTACAATTAAATTTATTTGTTTTATATCATAGAATGATATACCTCGCAATTATTGCAATTTTCACACACATTACAATCTGAACAATAGCAATACCAATTCATATTCTTTGATTTTTTTATTATATACTTCATGACCCCCTCCTAATTCATTGAATTTATATAAATTGACTTCTCTTTTCATGTTATAGGGTTCCAAGTTGACTTTTAAAGTTATTGAATAAATTTAAATTTGAGCTTGTTTCCCTATAATATTACGAAAAGAGAAATCAATATTTAATATATTACTGTTAATTTTATATACTTTAATGTAAGACACCAAAAAACTTATCTATACATAAGTATGATTTAGAAATTTAAGCTATATACCACACAAACATCAATGCAACCATCTTCTAGACATACTTCCGCACAAGTTCGTTTAGGACAATTTTTACAAAGACAATAGCCATCTTCATTTTTTGATTTTCTTATTATATATCTCATAAACTCCTCCTATTTTCTTATTAATATATAAATTAATTTTTAATTATTAATAAAATCAATATTACAAATTAACATATTAGCACTGATTATATATTTTAAGATATAATCCTAACACAAGTCTTAAATAACTTACTTAGTATGTTAAACTTATAAATTAAAAATTTGGAGTATATTTTTAAGTAAAATCATATTATAAAATAGTGTAGAACAAAATTACTTTTAATTTATAATAAAGTTAAAACTTAAGATTATAACAGATTATTTAATAATAATATGTCTTACATTGATTTCCACAATTTTCATGACAATCACTACAATTGCTACAATAACAATAGCCTAAACTATATCTTAATTCCTTCTTTCTATAAATTACATATTTCATGATAAAATCTCCAATCAAAACACTTGTTGTATTACTTTTATATTAATTTCCGTTAATTGGACAATCCACGACGCAAACTCTTGTACAATTGTTTACACATACCTTACTGCAACCTTTGTCTGAACACCCTATTACACAAAATCCATCTTTATAGTTCATATTTTTAATAATATATTTCACCTATCAGCCCTCCCTTTTTATGCCCTTAAACTACGAATTATATGATATCTTTATAACGCTTACTATAATTCTTAAAGCTATTGTTATAATTTTCTGAATTTTATTGATAAATTTTTAATATTTATTTAAATTTCTAAGAATGTATCTTCTTATTAATTAAATGCATATTGACATATAGTTTGTCCTACGCAGTCATTTATACAATTTCCTGAACATATTAAACAATATCCTTTAGAAAATTTTTCAGCTGGTTTTTTCACATATTTCATAATTTCTCTCCCCTCATAGTATCTACTATATTGAGTTAATCATATAGCCACTCTAAATTTTATAAATTCATCAAAGCTATGCTAGTTTTTCTTGAAAAGTTATTCCCTATAAAAGAAAGAAATTAAAGAATTTAATTTGAAATTTATCAACAAAATAGTTTCCCTATAAAATTTAATATAACAATTATCAATAAAATTACTATACTATTTTATATTACGTATAAATTCCACATCTACTAGCACATTTTAATGAACAATAATCGCACTGATCACAATAGCATAAACCATTTTTAAAATTTTTAGGCTTAATTATAAATTTCATATACTACTACCTCTACTATCCATTATTTATGCTTTTAAAATTACTATATTTATATAAACTCTAATTACAAACTTAAATTAATAATTACGTTATACAATTGTTAAATGTTATATTTTGCTTACTGTATTTAAAATTAATTACTTTCATTGTATGATGTACAATAACCACATCCAGCTTGTTTAGAACAATCGTTATGACAATTTTCTGAACATGCATTGCAAAAACCTAACGCATATTTTTCTGATGGTTTTCTTATAAATTTCATTTATTCCACCCCCACTTAATCAATTTTGATATTTTTTATTAACTATTGCTACTAGGATCCATAACTATACATTGATCTGCACATCTGTTATCGCAATTTTTGTCACAAACTACGCAAAATCCTAATTGAAATTTGTTAGATGGCTTTTTTATAAATTTCATAAACTTTCCCTCCTTAATTTAATATAATTTTTTATATGAACATTGATGTTTCCTATTTATTTAACCTGTCAAATCAGAAAGTTAACTAAAAGAAAACTATAGGGCTCCAAGTTTACTTTTAAAATTACTTGTTCCAAAACTTAGATACCTAAAATAGTTAGACATGCTCCGAATTACTTAGAATTCAACACTACATTTTATATAAAAATATTTTAAAGTTAGTGAATAAATTTAAATTGGGGCTTGTTTCCCTATATCAATGTACAAAACTTAATTTAGAATGTCATCGTTTGCATTTTAAATAAGCACTAAAAGCATATAACTATTTATTTTTAACACTTTAATATATAGTTCTCCTTTTTTAAAAGCACCTATTTTATACTGTCTAATTAATTTTATTTAACAAATTCATTTTGAATAAATTTTATTTTAGTTTTAATATATTTTCATCACCTAAAATATAATTTTGCCTTAACCTTATATTACTTGTCCCATTTTTTTAAGTTTAACTTTAAAAAAATTGTATCATGATTCTATTTTTTTTCAATATAATTGGTATGAATAATACTTATACTAGAATAAATAGATTTTTTTTAATCTCTGTCCATATTTTTGTCACATTTTGTCTATTTTTTATTATATTTATTCATAATTTAATTGATTTTAATTATATATGTTTCAATTTTACCAAACATGTAGGATTTTAAAATAAATTTTTATTTATATATTTATCAAATGAGAAAATTGAAGATTAATATCATACTAATGGTTAACAGCTTATTTTTTCTTAACTAATACTAAAAATTTAATGAATATTATTGAAGTTTAAGTTTATTTCCTTATATATGGTGCAGGCTGAATTTTAATTACACACTTATTAAGTTTTAAAAAATCACTTGTAATTATAAAGATAATTACAAGTGATTTTAATTGGCGGTATTTTATATATTAAAATCATTATTATATTCTAAAGTCTAAATAAAATTCATGAAATAAGTATAATAAATCATATATTCATTTCTAATATTTAAGAAATAATAAAAAATATAGTTTCTTCTTAAATTTAATTTCATAATCTTTACTTTATGAGAAATATACTTAAAATAAAATTATGATATTTTAATTCAATTACATTAATTTAAATCTCATCACCAAAAGTTAATACATAATTACTCATCCATTTTAAAATATATTTGTAAATTTAAAGAACACAGAAACATTTAACTTAATAGTACATAAATTAATTTAAATCCATATGGAGTCCTCTAAAATTTTTGTTAACTTTTCTCTAAATTCTTTTAATCGATATTTGCTTATAGGTATATAAGTATCATTAATTTTAATTATATTATCCTTTATTTCTTTTAATTTATTAAGATTGACTAAAAAACTTTTATGACATCTAAAAAAATTATATTCAGATAATTTTTCTTCAAATTTACTCAAAGTCATTTTAAGCATATATTCATTGTCTTCTGTGTGTATAGTAATCATCTTTTGCATTACTTCTATATACTCAATCTCATCTATATTTAAAATTATGATTTCTCCCTTATATTTAATAACCAATTTTTTTTGTCTATTAATATTTTTAATACATTTTAATGTAACAACTTTAATAGTTTCATACCTTATAGGTTTCAATAAATATCTATATGCTCTTACTTCATA
Source organism: Clostridium sp. ATCC 25772 (assembly GCF_001573875.1). Taxonomy (NCBI): domain Bacteria; kingdom Bacillati; phylum Bacillota; class Clostridia; order Eubacteriales; family Clostridiaceae; genus Clostridium; species Clostridium sp. ATCC 25772. Next base: position 38,708 of record NZ_LFRG01000018.1, on the reverse strand, counting down.
CCCCTCATAAATATAATTATTAAACTTCGTTACAAATATTATTTCTACTGTGGAATCAAATTTTCTTATCTCTTTAGCCGCTTCTATTCCATTTATTTTTCCTACATTTATGTCCAAAAATATAATATTCATTCTTCTATAATTTTTCAAAAGTTCTTCTCCAGAATCAAACTCTAACAATTCATATTCAAACCCTGTTTCTCCAATAATTTTGTTTAAATATTTTTTTAAAGAGTTTCTTTGCGCAATATCACTTTCACAGATTCCTATACGAATATACATAATACCCTCCCTTTTATTAGTTTTCAATATTATGGGCAAGTAATTTCTAGCTACTAATAAAAAAGGTGATGATTTTCTTTTAATATATTATTTTTCACTTCTTTAATTTTTAAAATTTTACTAAAATAAACTTTTAAACTAAATATCATTTCTTAAGAATCTGTTATTTGTTATTTTTTTAACATTTGAAATCAATTATTTTTTTAATATCTAATTAATGTTTTGATTCATATATTAATTTCTAATTATATTATAATCTTGACCTAAAACATTTACTATATTTAATATACTAATTTAAATTTTATTATAGCACAAATATTAGGTTAAATTTTCACTTTTTACCTATTTTTAAAATAAAAATCATTTTATGTTAATATTTTTTACAAAGTATTCCTATAAATTCCATTTTAATTTAAATATTATCTTAAAAATATAAAAAATCACAAAAATAGATGTAATATTTTCGTTTATATTACATCTATTTTATAAAGGCTTTTATATTTTAGTAATGTCCATTTTCAAATATTTTTCTTATCTCTGTTATATTTTTAGTTTTTCCTAATGCTATAATAAGTTTTATCCTAGCTTTTTGTCCTGGCATACTATCAGCAAATATAACCCCTGCATTTCTTAGGTCTTTTCCGCCGCCTTCATAACCATAGCTATCTAAAACTCTACCTCTGTAGCATCTAGTAACCATAACTACAGGTATACCTTTTTCTATAGCTTTTTTAACAGATGTAGCCATTTGAGGTGGTAAGTTTCCCCTTCCAGTGCCCTCTACAACTAATCCCTTCACACCACGCTCTACACAAAAATCTATATATTTTCCATCCATCCCAGCGCAAGCTTTAATTAATTCAACATCAGTTTCTATTTTATCAGTTCCTATGTAATCATGATCCAAACTTTCTCTATAGAAATGTGCTTCATTGTTGTCTACAATTCCTACTAGCCCAAATTCTGGACTTTCAAATGTGTTAAGTTTCATTGAATGAGATTTAGTTACTTCACTTGCTGCATTAATTTCATCATTTAAACAAACTAAAACACCTCTACCCCTTGCTTGATTAGATGTAGCTGTACATATAGATGCCGCTAAGTTAGCTGGACCATCATATCCAAGTTCTGAACTATTTCTCATAGATCCAGTTATAACTATTGGTTTGTCACTCTTAATTGTTAAGTGTAGGAAATATGCTGTTTCTTCTAAAGTATCTGTTCCATGTGTGACAACAACACCATCAACATCTTCTCTTTCTAAAAAACCTTTTATATAATTAGATAATTCTAACATAAGTTCTGGTGTAACATGTGGGCTTGGCAATGATGAAAAGTTATATGATTCTACTTCCGCATGAGATTCAATTCCAGTAACCATAGACATTATTTCCTCACCATTTAAAGTTGGAACTGCCGCCTTAATTCTTTCATCTACCTTCATTGATATTGTGCCACCATTAAAAATAACAACTACTTTTTTCATGTGTATATACCTCCTAATTACTATCACGTCTAACCATTCATATATGGATTTTATTCCATTAATCAAATAATATGTTTAATCCAATAAAATTTTGAAAGGATTTATTTATTTTCATCTCATATAATTTACAAAAATTTAATTTTAAGTTTAAACTCTTTCAATAAATATTTTACAACATTTTTTAGTTTTTTAAAGTGTTTATTTTTAAAAAAGAAGATTTAAAATTTTTATACTATTAATAGTTACTATTCATTTTTTCTCAATAATCATTCTGACCTATTCTTTTTATTACACAAACCTAAGAATTTAAGCCAAAAAACACTAACAATTATGATTTTTTTCTTGCAATAATGTGCTATTATTGCAAAATTAAAAATGGAGTGATTTTTAAATTCACTCCATTTTTACCATTTTATACATTTATTTTTTCATTACAATATTATGCAAATTAACCCTCCGCTTCCTTCATTTATAATTTTTTGAAGGGTTCGTTGCAATTTATTTTGAACATCATCTGGCATTTTATACAATTTACTTTGAAGACCTTCTTTAACTATTTCCTCTAAAGGCTTTCCAAACATATTGCTTTGCCATATTTGAGATGGGTCATTCTCAAATTGATCTAGAATAGCCTTATAAAAGTCTTCACTTTGCTTTTCAGTCCCAACTATTGGAACTTCTGTTTCCACATCTGCCCTTATAATATGCAAAGAAGGTGCTGAAGCTTTTAGTTTTATTCCCTTTCTAGCTCCACTATTTATAAGCTCTGGAACCTCTAGCTTCATTTCTGATAACTGTGGAGCCACCAACCCATATCCTGTATTATTAACATCAATTAGCGCATCTTTTATTTTATCGTATTCAACTTTAGCTTTATAAAAACTTTCCATCATTTTTAATAACTGACTTTCATTTTTTATATCTATACTACAAGTTTCACCTAAAATTTTATAAAATAATTCTTTCTTAGGTAGTATATCTAGCCTTGAAGTTCCATCACCCATTTTCATTTCTTTGATTTTTATGGCAGATAAATTCTCTAATCCATCAAGGTTTTCTAAAATTTTTGTAATATCTCTAACTTTGGTTATTTCTCCACTCATATCTTTTAAAGCACTCATTATATTAACCTTTAACCAATGTTTACTATCTAGTTCTTCTATCCATTGTGGCATGTCTATGTTAATTTCTTTAACTGGGAATTCTTTAAGTACATTGCTGAATATGTCTGATACACCCTCTTTATCCAACTCCATAACATTTACTAATTGCACTGGAATATCATATTTTTTTTCCATTTCTTTACGCAGATTTTTACTTTCCTCTGTGTTTACATCTTTGCAATTACATAATATTATAAAAGGTTTATTTATAGATTTTAATTCAGATATAACTCTTTCTTCAGCTTCAACATACTCTTCTCTATCTAACCCTGCAATAGAACCATCTGTAGTCATAACTATGCCTATTGTTGAATGATCATTTATTACTTTTTTAGTGCCTATTTCTGCTGCTTCTTCAAAAGGAATTTCATAATCAAACCAAGGTGTATTTACCATTTTAGGACCTTGTTCTTCATTATATCCCAATGCATTTTTAACTATATACCCAACACAATCTACCATTCTAACTTTAAATAAAGCTCCATTTTCCAATTTGATTTCTATTGCCTCATTAGGTACAAACTTAGGTTCTGTTGTATGAATAGATTTTCCTGAACCACTTTGTGGTAATTCATCCTTTGCTCTTTCTTTCTTATGTTCGTTTTCTATGTTAGGTATAACCATCATTTCCATAAATCTCTTTATGAAAGTTGACTTTCCAGTCCTAACTGGTCCTACTACCCCAACATATATATCCCCTTGTGTTCTTTCGGCTATATCATTGTATATATTAAAATTTTCCAAGTTTCACCCTCCCACAACTTAATATTGACACTATATATATATTAGAAAAATAAAACTAATATACCATTTTGATGAAAATTACTTTTAATCAATATTTATTAATATAAGAAAATGAGCTCCCATTTAAATTTATTCAATAACTTTAAAATACTTTTATATAAAATGTAGTGTTTAGTTCTAAGCACTTTAGATTTTGTCTTATATTCTTGGTATCCAAGTTTTAAAATTTATAACTTTTAATTTATCCTATATTTTATGCACAGATATTAAAAATCAGAATAAAATAAAAAAATAACCATAAAAGAGTTATTCTCTTTTATGGTTATTTTTTATTAAAGGTAAATCAAACCCTTTAGTTATAGCTCCTTTACTACATTCCTTAGCACATTCTCCACATCTTATACATTCTAAACTATTAGGATTTTTATATACTTCTATATTCAATTTACACTTTCTCATACATTTTTTACACATTGTACACTTATCTTTATTAACATTCAGCTTATAAAAACTTATAGGATTAAACAGTGAATATATTGCTCCTAATGGACAAATATATCTACAAAACGGTCTATATACAACTATAGATAAAAGTATGGTTATAATTAGTATAAATATTTTCCATTTAAACAAAAATCCTATAGTTCCTCTTAATGATACATTCATTATAGTTAAAGGTATACCAGCCTCTAATGTTCCTGCTGGACATATAAGTTTACAAAAGTAAGGGCTTCCTATACCTACATCATCAACTAAAAACATAGGGAGAATTATTACAAATACTACTAACACTATATACTTTAAGTATTTCAAAACACCATTAACTTTTTTATTAACATTAATTTTTTTAGATGGTATTTTATATAACAAATCTTGTATTAATCCAAAGGGACATATAAACCCACAAATAAGCCTTCCAAATATGACTCCAAAGAGAGTTATCAAGCCAATAGTATAATACGCCATATTATACTTCAACGATCCTATAGTAGCCTGTAATGATCCTATAGGGCATGATCCTAAAGACCCTGGACATGAATAACAATTTAAACCTGGAACACAAGTCTTTTTTAAATTACCCTTATATATATGACCTTCAAAAAAACCTTTAAAATATCCATTACTAACCATAGCTGAAATCACTTGTGTAATTCTTCTCTTATCCAATACCTATACACTCCAAACATATATTTATAGCTTTTTGAAGAACGATACCAACTTCTCCTCTATAAATTCCAAATAAAATAAATCCTATAGCCATAAATAAAGTACAATATGTTATAAACTTTTTCACTTTAATCACCACACCTTAATTTTAAATAGAATTTAATATTATACATTTTCAAATTAAGGTAACATACCGTTACCTTAATTGGGTTATTATTTTAAAAATTCATCTATAATTTTTTTATACTCATCTTTTTCTTTACCACCAATTATTGGTTCACCAACTATTTTCCCTTCATTATCAACTAAAATAGTTGTAGGAGTTCCCACTATATCTTTTAAAACTCCATTTTTCAAACTATCATCAGGAATTATATTGACATATGTAACTGCTTTTTTTGCCAATATATCTTTAGCTCTTTTAGCTGTTTCATCATCTTTAGCATCATTTACTATACCTAAAATATTAACACCCTTATCTTTATACTCATTATATAAATCTTCAAAAACTGGCATTTCTGCTACACAAGGTCCGCATTCAGTCCCCCATATATTTACAACTGTTATTTTATGTTGTGAAAATAATTTAGAATCTACCTTGTTTCCATTAGTATCCTTTGTATCAAATTCTATTTTATTATTACCTTTAATTTTATTAACTTCATCTTTAGGTGTAACAATATCTATAACCTTTATACTATTTTTTATATTTTCTGCCTGTTCTAAATAAGTATTATACTCTTTTTTCTCTGTGTCACTTAAACCTTTTATATATTCATCTTTAGCTCCATAAACTAAGTAGTACTCTATACCATCTTGCTCTCCTACTTTTACACTATTTTTATATTTTTCCTCTATATCTTTTAGAGTATTTTCTTTAGCTTTATCCTTCTCTATCCCTACAATCTCAAATAATGGTTTAAAACTTTCCTCAAATAACTTCATATATTCTTCATCTAAACTTTCACCATTTGATTTTTCTCCTAATTCTCCAAGCTTTTTAAAAGCACTATCACTTATATAATTTCCTATAAGCTTTCCATAGATACCTTGTCCATCATTACCTACCCCTAAAAAGTCAACTACACCTTTTCCTTCTATTCTTTCATTAAAATCTTTTGGTTTTTTGAAAGATACACCTAACTCGCTGATTTTAAATTCATTATCTTCTTTTTGTTCTACTTGACTTTTATTTGAATCACTTTTTACGCTATTACCACATCCTATCATTCCTAATGGTATAATAGTTGCTATTAATAAAATTATCATTTTCTTTTTCATAGTTTAACATCTCCTAAAACTTATATTGTTTTTAATCCACATCTTAAATTATATTGATGTTAACTTACATAAAAATAAAACAGCCCTTAAATAAACCTTAAAAATATTAAATAATAAAAAAACACCTTGAAAGTTTTAATACTTCCAAAGTGGTTTTCATATAATATATTAATTTTCAAATTTCATTTTAATTTTATTCATATATGCCATTTTCCCTCTTTTTATTTCTTGACATAAGCTCATACACCCCATATTTAGGATCTTTGTTTTCAAATAAAACTTTATATAAAACATCTGTTATCGGCATAGTAATATTTTCTTTTTCCTTTAACTCATAAAATGCTTTACAGGCTTTTATTCCTTCAACAACCATACCAACATTTTCAACTGCTTCATCCATAGACATACCTTTACCAATTAATATTCCAGCTCTTCTATTTCTACTATGAACACTTGTACAAGTAACTATAAGATCTCCAAAACCTGTAAGCCCATTAAATGTTTCTGGCTTCCCTCCAAGTTTTATTCCTATTTTCATTATTTCATGCATGCCTCTAGTCATCAACGCTGCCTTAGCATTATCACCATAACCTATACCATCTGATATCCCTGCGGCTAATGCTATAATGTTTTTACAAGCTCCTCCAATTTCTACACCAATTAAATCATCATTAGTATAAACTCTAAATTTATTAGACATAAAAACATCCTGTACTTTTTCAGCCGCTTCCATTTTTAATGATGAAACCACCACTGTAGTTGGTATATCAACTGCAACCTCTTCAGCATGGGATGGACCTGATAAAACTACTACAGGTGCAACCTTAATTTCTTCATCTATTATTTCAGACATTCTTTTCAAAGTACCACTTTCTAAACCTTTAGCAACGGTAACAATTATTTGATTTTTATTTACAACAGTTGATAACTGTTTGCTTATATCTCTTATAGCATGAGATGGAACTGCCAAAACTATTATACTACTCTCTTTAACAGCACCTTCCATATCATTATATCCAATCATATTGCTTGGAATTGTAACATTGGGTAAATATTTTATATTTTCTCTTTTTTTATTTATATCTTCAATTGTCTCTTTTTTATGAGCCCATATAGAAACTTCTACACCTTTTTTTGCTAACATAACACCTAGTGCGCTTCCAAAACTTCCAGCTCCTAATATAGATACTTTTTCCAAATAAAACACCTCCCATTATTCTTAATACCTATATAGTAATTATATACAAATTCTATTTATTTACAAATATAATTTTCTCTTTATACACCAAGAACTGTGATTTTCAATCACAGTTCTTATATTAAGGTATAATCAAATAAATAATAAATCAGTATTCTCACCTATTTGTCACAAATACCTCGTCGACAAAATCCATACATAGCCTCACTATGACTTAATTTCATCTTTTTGTCTTGTGACAAATATGCTTCAAATCTTTTACCTTTTATTTCTTTTCATATGTCTAATCTTCTTTTCTTTGTCTAAATATTAGTTTAATACCTGTACCTTTAAACTCAAAATTCTCTCTTAATTGATTTTCTAAGTATCTTTCATAAGAGAAATGTAATAGATTAGGGTCATTTACAAAGAATATAAATGTTGGAGGTTTTGTTCCAACTTGAGTTGCATAAAATATTTTTAATCTTCTTAATGCTACTATTGGAGGTTCTTTCATAAGTACCGCTCTACTTATAACATCATTTAAAACTCCAGTTGCAACTCTTTTACTATAGCTATCATAACATTCTTTAGCCATTTGTAATACCTTATTAACTCTTTGACCTGTTTTTGCTGATATAAACAGATATGGAGCATAACTCATAAATGATAATCCCTTAGCAATATTATTTTGGAATTCTTTCATAGTTTTATCATCTTTTTCAATCAAATCCCATTTATTAACTATAACCATTATTGCTTTGTTTAATTCATGAGCATATCCAACTATTTTTTCATCCTGGTCACTTAAACCATCTGTTGCATCTATCATTAAAATACAAACATCTGCTCTCTCTATTGCAGTAAGAGTTCTTACAACACTATATCTTTCAATTTCCTCTTTAACCTTGCTCTTTCTTCTTAATCCAGCTGTATCTATTAAAGTAAATTTACCTTCATTAGTTTCTACCTTACTGTCAATTGCATCTCTGGTAGTTCCTGGAATATTACTTACTATATTTCTATCTTCACCTATTATTTTATTGATTAAAGAAGATTTACCTACATTAGGTTTCCCTATCATAGCTATTTTTATATCTTCTTCCTCTTCTTCACTTGCATCATTATAGTTAAAATGTTTAACTACTTCATCTAACATATCACCAAGGCCTAATCCTTGTGATGCAGATATTGTTACTGGATTTCCAATACCTAAGTTATAGAACTCATATGCATTGTCTTCTTGTTCTATTCTATCTACCTTATTTACAACTAATACTATAGGTTTTTTACTTTTTCTTAACATTTGAGCTACTTCATGATCTGATGGATGAAGTCCAGCTTTTCCATCAACTATAAATACTATAACATCAGCAGTTTCTATAGCTATGTTTGCTTGTCTTCTCATTTGACTCATTATTATATCTTCATTAGTAGGCTCAATTCCACCTGTATCTATAATTGTAAAATTATGATTTAGCCATTCAGCCTCAGCATATATTCTGTCTCTAGTAACTCCTGGTGTATCTTGAACTATAGCAATTCTTTTTCCAGCCAACTTATTAAATAACGTAGATTTACCTACATTTGGTCTTCCAACTATTGCAACTATTGGTTTTCCCATCTTAATCCTCCTCCAAATTTTTGTTTATTATGCTTATTAAATCATCCCCAGCATAATCACAAATCAGTATTTTTCTTTTTAAAATTTTTTCTAACTCAGAAACTTTATAATCATCTAAAAGTAATCCTTGTGCTTCCTCTCCTAATTCATATCCTTTTTTCAACATATTATTAGGCATTATTAAATAATCCCCTAACTCATGGTCTTTTACAGTATTTATTATATCCCTACCTGTCAATAGCCCTGCTACTGTAATAGTTTTCCCAAAATATTCATTTTTAATAGCTATCACATTTATTTTTATTTTAGGATTAGCATCCATGATTTCTTTTGCTGCCTCTTTTATAAATTTTTCAGCAGAAACACCTGTAACCATAGAAATACTTCCCGATATGTTCAAATTAAGGTTACCTATTGTATTTGATATAGTTTCCCTTAACATTCTTATCATGCCTATTCCGTCTTCTAATTGTTCATAGGAGCCATAATGCTCACTACTTGGAATATCTTCCTGTGCCATAACATAGAATTCATCTGACAGCCTTACAAACGGATCTCCACTTAATTTTATATATTTACTTTGTAACTGTGATACATGTTTTATTAATTCTTTAGAACTGATTCTATCAAAAAGCTCTAATTCTTTAAGATTTTTTCTAAATTTAGTTACCCCTAAAGGAACTACTGCTAAATTCTGTACACTTGGATACAGATTATATAAATCTTCTATTGTTTTTAAAAGCTCTTCTCTATCATTAATTCCTTTGCAACAAACTACTTGGGTGTTGATTTTTATGCCAGCATCTGAAAGTTTTTTTAATATGTCGTAAATATTCCCTGCAAACCTATTGTTTAACATTTTAACCCTAAGCTCTGGGTTAGTTGTATGTACTGAGACATTTATAGGACTAATTCTATACTTTATTATCCTATCTATATCTTCATCTTTCATATTGGTTAAAGTTAAAAAATTTCCTTGTAAAAAAGAAAGTCTTGAATCATCATCTTTGAAATATAAGGTTTCTCTCATTCCTTCTGGAAGTTGATCTATAAAACAAAATATGCATTTATTATGACAACTCATAGGTTTATCCAGAATTGCTTCTTTAAATATTATACCTAAATCTTCATCATATTCTTTTTCTATTTCAATTTCCCAAATTTCTCCATTTGGTTTTTCAACTTCTATTTCCAAGTATTCATCAGTAATTAGAAATTTGTAATCTATAATATCTTTTACTTCATTTCCATTGATACTTACAAGCTTATCACCTGTTTCAATTTCTACTTCTTCAGCTATACTATTAGGAAGAATTTTTGAGATTATATTTTTCATTTAGATTCCTCCTTTTTCTACTTTTTTATACTGTATACATTATGTTATATTATATTAATTACTGTTATTAGTCAATATCCATTAACGTTTAATACTCCCTTAGTTAGTATTTTAAATAGTACGTTTATCTTGAAACTATTTTCATTTATATTTTAATTTTACCCATTTTAATAAAATAATAAAATTTTTTTGAAAATCTTATTATTTTTCAAATTTATTTTCATTCTAAATTTGAATTACATAATTAAGATTCTTATTTTAACTGAAAATATCAATGTATTATAAATATAAAATTGGACATTTGAAATACTGATTAAAATTTTTTCATTGCTATGTTATTTTTGGATTTTTAGACTTAACTTTATACATAGGATTGGAAATATCTATATTACAAAAAATAGTCCCAAAATAAAATTCAAATTTTATTTTGAGACATACATTATATTTAGGAGATAATTATCATTACGACTATATTTTAGTGTTTCAAATAACACTTTATAATTACTATATTACACCAATTTATATATTTTTTCAAATATTTCACATTTTTTCATAAGGTATCCATATTTGAAATTTGGTACCTACCCCTAAATTACTTTCAACTTGTATATTAGCATCGAATTTTAATGCTATATGTTTAACTATAGCCAAACCTAATCCTGTTCCTCCACTAGACCTTGACCTGTCTTTATCTACTCGATAAAACCTTTCAAATAATCTTGGTAAATGTTCACTAGATATTCCGACACCATCATCCTCTACCTCAATTATACATCCATTTTCTTTATCCTTAGTTCTTATTATTACATTATTTCCTTCAGAATATTTTATCCCATTATCAACTAAATTTATTATCATTTGTTTTAGTTTGTCTTTTTCCGCCATAACTATGTTTAATTTATTAAGCTCCATTTTTAAATTTATATTTTTTGTTTGAGCAAAATTTTTCATAAGTTCGTAGACATTTTCTATTACAACATTTATATCTACTTGCTCTAATTTTAAATCTATTTGTCTTTCTATATCTGATAAAATCAATATATCTGATATTAATGTTGTTAATCTATCACTTTCTTCTTCTATAATTCCTAAAAACTTATTTCTTGTTTCTTCATCCTCTACATATTTTAAAGTTTCTGTAAATCCTTTTATCGAAGTAAGCGGCGTTTTTAATTCATGTGATACATTAGCTACAAATTCACTTCTTACATTTTCTAATCTTTTTACATCAGTTACATCTTGTATTACTGCAACTTTTCCAATATGTTGACTTCTATTTATAATTTCAGCTGTTCTTACTCTAAGATATGTTTCATTTGAAATTTCTATTTTTATTTCTTTATAATTTTTATCTAAATCTTCAAATAACATATTCATATCAAAATTTTTACATATATTATTTATGTTTTCTCCTATAACGTCCTTTTCTATATTGAATATTTTTTTAGTATATGCATTTAACATTATAACTTTGTTATTTATATCTATAGCAATTAATCCACTGTCCATACTTTGCAGTATTGCCGAAAGTCTATTTTGTTTTTCTTTAACTTCATTTAAAGTAAATTCCAATTTATTAGCCATTCCATTAAAACATTGCCCCAATTTACCTATTTCATCATTTGTAGTTATCTTCACTCTTCTATCTAATTCTCCATCTGCAATCATTGATGTTATCTTTTGAAGATCACTTATAGGCTTTGATATTACATAAGAAAGTTTAGATGCTATCCATATAGAAAAAATCAATGTGGTAATTACAAGAGCAACATATAACGCTATATATGCTCTGTCAACATTTTTCACTATTTTATCTAGTCTTGATATCCTTACTATATAATTTTCATATTTTTTAGCATAATATATTGTATCGGAATTTAAATGATTGCTTTTTCTTATCAAAAAACTTTCACCATATTTATTAGCTCTATTAACTTCTTCTTTTTCTTCATAATTGTTATCTTTTACTGAATCATAAATCAGAGTTAAATCATTTTTTAAAATTGTTACCCTTATCTCTTCATTTTCTAGTTCTTTAATAAAATCTATTTTATCCTTTTCACTTATATCTCTTTCTATCAAACCATTTATGGCATTAGCATATATTTTAAAAGTTTCTTTTGCACTTTCCTGCCTTTGATAATCTAAAACATTTAAAAATAATATAGTAACTAATACTAATACTGACACTATAGCTACAAGTATACATACTGTTATTTTTCTTTTCATAGATCCATTAGATTTCGTTTTTTTCATAATTAAATCTATATCCTATCCCTCTTATAGTTTGAATGTATTTAGGGTTCTTATCATCTTTCTCTATCTTTTGTCTTAAGTGTCTTATATGAACATCTACTGTTCTAGTTTCTCCAACATATTCATATCCCCAAATTTTATCAAGTAAAACTTCTCTCGTTACTACCTTACCTTCATTTTTTATAAGAATTTCAAGTAACTCAAACTCTTTAAGAGTTAACTCAATCCTTTGACCATCTATTTTCACTTCATGTTTGTCAAAATTAATAGTAATATTATCAAATTTAAAATCTGAACTATCCTTTTTACTACCTGTTCGTCTTAATATAGCTTTTACTCTAGCTACTAATTCTCTTACTGAAAATGGTTTAGTAATATAATCATCTGCCCCTAATTCTAATCCTAATATTTTATCTATTTCTTCACCTTTTGCTGTTATCATTATTATAGGTATTTCACAAATTGATGGATCTTTTCTAATAATTCTACATACCTCTAATCCGTCAATTCCAGGCAACATAAGGTCTAATAATATTAAGTCTGGATGATTTTCTTTTACACATTTCAATGCTAAATCACCAGTGTTAGATGTAATTACATTACATCCTTCCTTTTCTAAATTAAATTTTATAAGTTCTAATATATGTTCCTCATCATCGACAACTAAAATTTTTTTCTCCGCCATAAAATTGCTATTTCATATATACAAATGAAAATAGCCTTCCCTCCCTCTCATCTATTTTTCTATAAGAATATAATTTATAATTCTCACAGCAATAAGTACAAAGTTTAATTGTATTTATATTTTCTTTTTCCACTCCTATTAAAGCTAACTGAGCAAAAATGCATTTTTCTAAATCTAAATATCTTCCTTGATTTATATTTATATTTTTATAAATATCTAAGTTTTTAAACTTTTCAATAAGTTCCTGACTAACTTCATAGCAGCATGATCTGTTATGCGGCCCTATATATATACTTAAATCCTTGGGATTTATATTATAATCTTTTACCATCTTGTTTATAGTTTTTAATACTATTTTTTCATATGTACCTTTCCAACCACTATGTATAGCAGCTATAACTTTTTCTTTATTATCTACAATAATAACAGGAACACAATCAGCTGTAAATATACCTATACCTATATTTCTTTTATTAGTTATAATACTATCTCCATCTAATTCTTTTATAGATTTTTCATTATAACTATATATTATATCACTATGAATCTGATTTAAGTATTCTATGTTATCTAACTTAAAAAATCCTTTTACTTTATCTAAATTTTCTAAACCTATATTCAAATTTTTATTTAAATTTAAACCCTGTTTAGAAGTGGAAAATACTATTTCTGCACAGTCATTTTGAAAAGTTAAAAATTCATAGCCATTTATATTTTTAATTTCCATTTTATCTTCCCCTTTTTTCTAAAAACTATATTAAAACAAAATATATAAGTTAATTATTGATTTTAGATTTTTTATATAAAAATAAAACACTACAAAAATTATAGTGTTTTATTTTAAATTTCTTAATTTATCAATTTCCTGAATAAAAGTATCTATATCATCAAACTGTCTATATACAGATGCAAACCTAACATATGCTACTTCATCTATATACTTTAATTTTTCAAGGACCATTTCTCCCAATTCTTCTGATTTTATTTCTACCATCATTTTATTATTTAAACTTTTCTCTATATCATTAGCTATATCTTCTATAATGGCCCTCGTTACTGGTCTCTTTTGACAAGCAGTAACTATACCTCTTATTAACTTTTCTCTATTAAAAAATTCCCTATGTTGACCTCTTTTAATTACTAGTATAGGCATTTCTTCTATTTTTTCATATGTAGTATACCTTTTATTACAAGAAAGACATTCTCTTCTTCTTCTTATAGCCAAATTATCTTCAGTTGATCTAGAATCTACAACTTTACTGTCTTCGCTACTACAAAATGGACATCTCACATCAATTCACTACTTTCCTAAAGAATTTATTATATTCTTATTATACACATATTAAAATAAATTTCTATAAAATTTTCATAAATTTATTTTATTCATCAAAACTTATTATTCCATCGCCATCAACTAATATTACGTCCAGTCCTATTTTCTTTATCTTTTCCCAAGGTATTTCTATGTCAGTATTCTTCATAAACCATCCAGTCTTTTGAGTAGGAAGTACTATTGATGTTACTCTATACTCATCACAATTTATTCTTAAATCCTTTATAAATCCAAGTTTAGCCCCAGTGTTTATATCTATTACCTCCATCATTTTTAAACTATTTATAGCATACATTGAATTTTCCATTCATCTCCCACTCCTTTATTTAGTGCTTTATTTAAATTTATTCAATAACTTTAAAATAATTTTATAGTTTTAATTCTATACTAACTAGCTTGTACTATTTATATGTTAATACCAAAACTTATATTACATTTATAAAAAAATAGAGCCTTTTTAGGCTCTAAACGTATTTTCTCATATGTTTTAATGCTGTTTTTTCTAATCTTGATACTTGAGCTTGAGATATTCCAATTTCGTCTGCTACCTCCATTTGAGTTCTGCCATCAAAAAATCTTAAATTTAATATTAATTTTTCTCTAGCAGTCAACTTCTTCATTGCTTCTTTTATAGATATATTTTCAAGCCAACTATCATCTAAATTTTTACTATCACTTACTTGATCCATAACATAAATGGCATCTCCTCCATCATGGTAAATCGGTTCAAATAACGAAACTGGATCTTGTATAGCATCTAAAGCAAAAACCACTTCTTCCTTAGGTATCTCTAATTCTTTAGCTATTTGAGATACTGTAGGTTCTTTATTATCCTTATTTACTAGTCTATCTCTAACTTGGAGTGCCTTGTATGCAATATCTCTAAGAGATCTACTAACTCTAATTGAGTTATTATCCCTTAAATACCTCCTAATTTCTCCAATAATCATAGGCACAGCATAAGTAGAAAATTTTACATTTTGACTTAAGTCAAAGTTATCAATTGCTTTTATAAGACCTATGCACCCAACTTGGAATAAATCATCTACATTCTCACCTCTATTATTAAACCTTTGTATAACACTAAGAACTAGTCTTAAATTGCATTTGATAAATTTTTCTCTACAGCTGTCATCTCCATTTTGCATTTTAAAAAGTAGTTCTCTCATCTCCTTTTCTTTTAATACTGGCAATTTCGATGTATTTACTCCACATATTTCTACTTTGTTTATTATCATAAGGTCATCATTCCCTTCAGAGTAATTGCATTTTAATTATTTCCTGATGTAATAATTTTTATACTCGGGACAAACCTTATAACATTTTATTAATTTCTTTTTTCAATCTTTTTATTATTCTTTTTTCAAGTCTAGATATATAAGATTGTGATATTCCTAGCATATCAGCAACTTCTTTTTGTGTTTTTTCATTGCATCCATTTAATCCAAATCTTAATTCTACAATTTCTTTTTCCCTATCGTTTAACCTATCCATTGCCAATAACAATAATTGTTTATCCACTTCATCTTCTATAAGATTATATACAATATCATTTTCAGTTCCTAAAATATCTGATAGCAATAATTCATTACCATCCCAATCTATATTTAGTGGCTCATAAAAAGATATTTCTGTTTTTATTTTACTATTCCTTCTTAAATACATTAAAATCTCATTTTCTATGCATCTGGATGCATATGTAGCAAGCTTTATTTTTTTCTCTGGATCAAAAGTATTTACAGCTTTAATGAGTCCTATAGTTCCAACTGAAATTAGATCCTCAACATTAACTCCTGTATTTTCAAATTTTCTTGCTATATAAACAACCAATCTCAAGTTTCTTTCTATTAAAGTCGCTCTTATATTTTCATCTCCACCTACCAACTGTCTTACCAATTCCTCTTCTTCTTCCTTGGTAAGCGGTGGTGGTAATGCATCACTTCCACCAATATAATATATATTATTTTTTAAAAATTTAAACTTACCTAAAAAACTACTTACCTTTTCAACAATCCTTTTTAAAAACACCTTTAACTTCAAAAATATCCCTCCTCTATTAAACTAAAATTCCCCTTGGTAATAGTGCACCATAGTCTTTGCTATAGCTTAATTGATTATCACAGTATGCTAAAATTACTTCTTTAGTTATTTTTTGTCCATTTTCATTAATGGTCACACTGTCTGGCTTAAACCCTTGCAATTTTCCTAACTTCCCATTTACTACTGAATAGGTTATTGAATATTTTATATAATCTTTTATATCTACCCCCTCTAATATATTTTTTTGAACTACTATAACTGGCAAATTCGTTATAGGCTCCCTAAGTTCATTTCCTGTATCTAAAAAACCTTTAAATTTTATATTTTTTTCTTTTATCAAAACATCTACCTCATATATACACTGATGCATTAGCTTTCTATCCTTTATATAAAAAACTAATCTATCAATAATTAAATAAATAACCATTATTGATAAAGCTAATTTCTTGTAATTAAATTTGAATATATAATTATTAACCCCTTTATTGCCTATAGAAAAATAAAATGTAGTCCCTGCTAAAACCATAGAATATCCTATATAAATCAAAGTTCCTTTTAAATAAAATTTTTT
The DNA here is from genome assembly GCF_001573875.1 of Clostridium sp. ATCC 25772. Lineage (NCBI taxonomy): Bacteria > Bacillati > Bacillota > Clostridia > Eubacteriales > Clostridiaceae > Clostridium > Clostridium sp. ATCC 25772. The sequence goes on along the minus strand of NZ_LFRG01000018.1, from coordinate 21,563 downwards.
ACTATCAACACAAATTAAAATCATTAGAAATGCCACCAAAACGCTTGTTATTTTGTTATTTAAAAATCTCAGTTCTGGAAAAACTATGACAATTACATATAAACTTCCTAAAAATGCAGATAGTATCTGTCGTTTCAAAGCACATCGTTTTTTAATAGTTCGAAATGTTATTTGAAGTAGAAATAAATTTACTAAAAAGTTTTCTAATATTAGTTCATCTAAATATAAAACCAAATTTACTCACTCCCTTATCTTTATTATACATATATGTCATGGTAAATTTTGTAAAAACTCACCACTGTATTTTTCTATATTAATTGTCTTTTTCGTCAAATTGCATAGTATTTTCACTTTTTCCTTTATCAATATATACAAAGCTTCTTAATATCATCAAAAAAATAGTAAATTCTTAAACTTATATGGGAATAAAAAATAATTAATCTTTTGTTAATATAGGCATAAAAAAAAGAAGAAACTAAAGTTTCTTCTCTTTTATTATTTATATTATCTTCTTATATTATCTTCCACTTCTTCTTAGCCAAGTTGGAACTGAATAATCCAATTCAGGTTCTTCTACAGTCTTTGTAGCTGCAGCCTCTTCTTCTTGTTGTTGTGGCTGAATTTGACTATTTATTATACCTCTAGATGGCATTTCAGTTCTGCTTGCTTGCTGTTGAGTTGGAGATGGTTTTGATGCTTCATCTAATTCAAATCCTGTTGCTATAACAGTAATTCTTATTTCATCGTTTAAACTCTCATCAATAACTGCACCGAATATAATATTAGCATCTGGATCTGCCTCTTCTTGAACTATTTGTGCTGCTTCATTTATCTCTAGTAATGATAAATCTGCTCCGCCTGTAATGTTCAACAATACACCTGTCGCTCCAACAATTGATGTTTCTAATAGAGGACTTGATATAGCCTCTCTAGTAGCTTCTTGTGCCCTATTATCACCGTTTCCGTATCCAACACCCATGTGAGCAAGACCTTTGTCTAACATTATTGTACTAATATCAGCAAAGTCTAAATTAATTATTCCAGGTATTGTTATTAAGTCAGATATACCTTGAACACCTTGTCTTAAAACATCATCTGCTTTTCTAAAAGAATCAACTAAAGTAGTTTTTTTATCTACCATAGTTAAAAGTCTTTCGTTTGGAATTGTAACTAATGTATCTACAGATTCCTTAAGAGCCTTAATACCTTGCTCTGCATGTAACATTCTTTTTCTACCTTCAAATGAAAATGGCTTTGTTACAACACCAACTGTTAATATTCCCATAGACTTTGCTATTTCTGCTACAACTGGAGCTGCACCAGTTCCTGTTCCGCCACCCATTCCAGCAGTTATGAACACCATGTCCGCACCTTTTAACAATTGAATTATTTCTTCCTTACTTTCTTCCGCTGCTTTTCTTCCAATTTCAGGATTAGCACCAGCTCCTAATCCTCTAGTAAGCTTTTCTCCTAATTGTATCTTTTCTGTAGCTCTTGATAATGCTAACGCTTGTTTATCAGTGTTAATTCCTATAAACTCAACATTTTTCAAGCCTTCCTCAATCATTCTATTTACAGCGTTGTTTCCTCCGCCTCCACATCCAATAACCTTTATATTGCATAACTCCCTGTCTTGAACATCAAAATCTAGCACAATACTACCTCCTCATTAGAAAAAATCTGATAAAAACGCTTTAAATTTGGATAAAAATTTAATGTCATCCTTATTCTTCTTTAATTGTTCATCTTTTTGAATTACTACTTTATTATCTGCTTCTTTTTCAATATCATTGTTTAATTGTAAAGACAATTCCTTTATTATTCCTGTTGCTATTGTGTAGATTGGATTTGCAACTCCTACATATGAAGGCGTAACTACTCTACATTCTTTTTCTACCACTTTTTCAATTAAATCAGTTATTCCTCTATAAAGCGAAACACCTCCACCACATAAAACAACAGTTTTAATTTGATTATAATATCCAGAATCAACCAAAACTTCTTTGATTAACTTGATTATCTCTTTAACTCTTTCATAAATTATTTCCACTAACATAACATAGTCTATTTCTATAGTTTGTCCATCTTTTAAAGAATAGATCTTTATTTTTTCTCCAATATCGATGTTTTCTTTATAAATACGTCCACTTTTTATCTTTAAGCTTTCAGCATCATCTTTAGAAATCTTTAAACAAATAGCTATATCATTCGTTATAGTATCTCCGCCTAGACCAATGCTTGCAACATATTCTAATTTATTTTTTATATATATTACAACATCTGATGTTTCTGCTCCAATATCTATAATTGCTACTCCATTTTGTACATCAGTTTCACTTAATGTATCTTTGCATACACCTAAACAATCAACTGTAAATCCTAAAACTTTAATACCTATGTCTTCCACTGGTTTTTTATAAAGGTCCACAATTTCTTTAGATGCAACTATTACCTGTGAAACCACCTCCAAATTTTTTCCTAACAACCCTAGAGGATTATTTATGTTACCAACATCATTTATCTTAAATTCCAAAAGATTTATTTTTATAACTTCTTTATTGGTAGACTGTTTAACCTCTAGTCTTATTAACTCTTTTAGATTTTCAATATCTTCACTGGTTATCTCTCTATCTTGGGAAGATAAAGTCAATATCTCTCTTTTTTCAATTACTCCACATAAAGATACCGGTATAGATATATACGCACCATGTATATTAGTATTGATAATATTTCCTAGCTGGGTTACTACATCTTTGATTGCATTGGATGTATTTTCAAAATCTGAAACTCCAGATTTTCTCACACCATTACATTTGCTTGTAGTTACACCTAGAACTTGAAGCTTTCCTGCACTATCTAAATTTCCAACTACACCGCATATTTTTGATGCACCAATGTCTATTCCAACTATGTAATTGTTCACTTAAATTACCCCCCTTTTAAGAGAAGCTTCAAAAGTACATATTCAACAAGAAATCCTCTTTTCCTTTAATCTTAATTAACTTTTTATAAAATGTTTATATATAAATATAAACATCCTATTTTCAGTATAATTGCTTTACAAGTAAAATGCAATATTTCACTTTAATACTAATTAATTAAATTTTTGTTTTTAATCCTTAATTATAGAATAAAATTTTAAATTTAAAAAACTTCGTATATTTCCAAGGAAAATCACCAAAATTAAAGAATATTTAATCTTTATCACACTTAAAATTATATCCTTAATACATAATAAGTTCAATTATAAATTTACATTTTTTTCATGTTAAAAGAGAACACAATAATTATGTGTTCTCTTTTAAATATTTTTTCCATATTTTAATCGCTTTATATCCCTGATGCAAAAGCATACTATAACCATTTAATACGCGACAACCATATTCTTCTCCAATTTTCATAAAAAGCGTATTTTGGGGTTCATAATTTAGATCATAGAATATTTTTTTAGAATTACATTTTTTTATATTTATTGGTGTTTCATTAGGATGATTTGCACCTGAAATTGGAGTACAATTTATAACTATATCATATTCTGTTAAATCAAATTCCTCATGTATATTTATAGTTTTACTAATATAAGCTTTATGTTCTCTTATGCTTTTTTCATTTCTAAGTGCAATATCTATACTTTTTATTTTCAAATCTCTAAGAGCATAAATAATTGCTTTTGCTGCTCCACCGCTACCTATAATTAAAGCATTTTTACCTTCTAGTTTAATATTTTCTTTTTCTAAGCTTGATATAAATCCAAAATAATCTGTATTATAACCAATTAGTTTAGAATTTACATTTACTACTGTATTCACTGCACCTATCTTATTTGCTGGATATTCAATACTATCTAGATATTTTATAATAGATTCTTTGTATGGAATAGTTACATTAAAACCTATCAACTCTTTTTTAGCCTTATTAATAAATATATCAAGATTATTTTCATCTACATCAAATATTTTATATTCTAATGGTATATTATCTTCTTTATATTTTTCATTATGAATTAATGGAGAAAGACTATATTTTATATTTTTTCCAAGCAATCCACTATACATTTTCTTGCCACCTATCTATAACATAATATAAACAAATTATATCTTATTACAAATATGTTTTGCAAATTACTTCGTAATTTTATTATAAATATAAAATATTTTTAATAAATATACACTCTAAATTAATTTAGTTTATCAAATTATTTTTTTTGTTTTTCCGAACTATTTAATTCCTTTAATAGTTTTTTTAATGCTCGTTTTTCTATTCTAGATACATATGACCTTGATATTCCTAATATTTGAGCAATCTCCCTTTGTGTCTTTGATTTACCATCTGTAAGTCCATATCTCATTTCTATTATTAACCTTTCTCGCTCTTGTAATGTTGTATTAATCTTTGAATAAAGTTTTTTAACTTGTATCTTATTTTCAACTATATCTGCAATAGAATCCTTATCGCTACTTAATATATCCATCAATGAAATTTCATTACCTTCTTTATCTACACCTATTGGATCTTGAAGATATACTTCTCCTTTTGTCTTTTTATTATTTCTAATTAACATCAATATTTCATTTTCTATGCACCTTGCTGCATAAGTTGCAAGTCTTGTTCCTTTTGACATATCGAAAGAATCGATAGCTTTTATTAAGCCTACTGTACCTATAGAAATCAAATCATCCACTTCTTTTCCTGGAAATGAATATTTTTTTACTATATGAGCTACCAGCCTTAAATTTCTTTCTACTAGAACATTTTTAGCTTCTAAATCTCCCTCCTTAAATCTTTGTAAGTAAATTTTTTCTTCCTTGTCATTTAACGGCTGCGGAAAAGAACTACTTCCAGATACATAGGCTGTCAGTAATGTAACTTCTCCAATTACATTAAGAAACCAATTGAAGAAAACCATAGTTGTTCCCCCTAATAGTGCTTATTATAATAATATGATGATTGTATTAAAAAGTAGCCTGTCCACCTTAAAAAATTTAAAAATTATTTTTTAATATTTTTCATTTTAGACTCATATATTAATTTTCTACAAATTAGTATATATTTTTACTTATATGTACAAAAGAAAAACAGCTTGAAAATAAAATTACTAATTATTTTTAAGCTGTTTCTTGTGATTTATAAAACTTTTTTACTTGTTAGCTCCTCTACTATTTTTTTAAACACTAGTGCAGAAGTTCTTCCACCTGCATCCTCTTTAATATCTATTTCAGGTATAAATACTACTAATGAATAATATTTATCTTCATACTCAAAAAAACCTGCAAACCATCCATCTGAATATTCTTTTCCTTTAATAAAATATTCAGTTGTTCCAGTTTTTCCTCCCATGTTTACCCCTTCAACATCTGCATTTCTCCCTGTTCCATCTGTAGATTTTATTACTTTAATCATTTCTTTTTCTAGTAAATTAGCTGTTTTAACATTTATCGCTTGTGTTTTTTCTACTTCATTATCTTGAATTATATTATTTTTATTATCAACATATCCCTTTATTATATTTGGCTTTATATAAATCCCATTATTAACTACTACACTTGGAATGGATGTTAATGCTATTGGTGTTGTTCTTAAAGTTTGACCTATAGATGTATTAGTTATAAAACCTATATTTTCTTTATCATCAATATTGTCGAAGGTTCCACATTTTTCGTCTGATAACCCCAAAACTTTACTTGTTAGTCCTTGTTTTTCAGCATAATCAATCATAGTATCGCTGCCTAAATCCCAACCTAATTGAGCAAAAATATCATTGGATGAATATAAATATGCTTCACTTAAATTATATCTACTTTTATGTTCATTGCTTTTAGGAAATATGTGCTTCATATCAAAAATTTCTTTTAATGAATGACTCTCCCTATCTAATACTCCTTCTAGAACAATAGTTTTAAACACAGATCCAACTAAAAATCCATTATTACTTGGCACACCTATGTTTACATTAGAAATATTATCATCCTTTTGACACATAGAGAGAACCTCCCCAGTACTACTTTCTACTAAACATACACCTACTTGAGGATATTTTTTTAACAAATCACTTTTTAAAACATTTTCTATTAAAGTTTCAACATTCTTATTAATAGTTAGCTTAACATTTATATTTTCATTTGACTCAAGAAATTTTTCATCTATTATTTTGCCATCTACATCCTTTTCATAAACTACTTCGGGAAATTTATTAGTTTTTGTCATATTATATATCTCCATCTCAAGAGAATCCTTATCCTTAAATTTTTCATCATCATAATTTTTAGGAGATGCTATAATATTTTCTAACTTCCAATTTTTTTCTATTAATGCATTTTTACTTATATACCCATAAATTCCATTTACATCAGTGTAATTTTTAATTTTTTTATAAGTCTCTTTATCTACTTCATAAGTATATTTTTTGCTTTTATCCATATATGGTATTTGATATAAGTCATATTCCTTATCATAATTTCTCAATATATACATTACAGTTTTAATACTATTATCATCAGTATTATTATTCATATTTATAAATGTCATAGGATCTACAACTATATAATATTTATTTTCATAGTTAAATAATTCTTCATTATTTCTATCTAAAAGTTTATAGTTTATATTACTTATTTTTTCTTCATAATAATATTGTTTGTCTGCCATAACAGCATAGGTATTATCTTTATAATTTTGAATATAGTACAACCTACATATTAACCCTAAATATATGGCAGTAAATATTATTGTTAATATATAAATTCTATTTTTAATAGTTTTCTTAAAATCATATTTTTTATAACTATAAATTTTTTTTACTTTTCTTTTTCTTCTCATAAAAAAACACCTCACCATAATCAAATTATTGACTATAGTAAAGTGTTCTATTCCTAATTAATGTTAATTATTTTTCTGTTGTAATATTTGATCTATATTAGCGTTTATTATGTCTATGGCAACTTTATTATGGCCACCTTCTGGAATTACTATATCTGCATATTTTTTAGTGTTCTCAGTAAACTCTTCATGCATTTTCTTTACAACTGTTAAATATTGAGTTATAACAGAATCTATTGTTCTTCCTCTTTCTTTAACATCTCTTACCATTCTTCTTATAAATCTAACATCTGCATCAGTGTCTACATATATTTTTATATCTAACATATCTCTTAGATTTTTTTCTTGAAGAACTAATATTCCTTCAACAATAATTATATCTCTTGATTCAACTCTTACTGTTTCATCACTTTTTCTATTATGAATTTCAAAATCATATATTGGCTTTTCTACGCTCTCTCCATCTATAAGACTTTGTAATTGCTGAATTAATAACTCTGTATCAAATGCATTTGGATGATCATAGTTAGTTTTAACTCTTTCTTCTGAAGTTAAATGACTTTGATCTTTATAATAAGAATCTTGCTCTATCATTGCTATGCAATTTTCTCCGAACTTTTTATATATTTCCTTTGCAATAGTGCTCTTTCCAGAACCCGTTCCGCCGGTAATTCCTATTAAAACTGGTCGGCTCATTACTTTTTTTCCTCCTTGGCCTTTATAAGTATGTCATTTTTTTCTAATTCAGTATCAACTTTCACATTAAATATCATTTGAGCACTAGGTGCTGACTCTATTTCTTTACCATTTTCATCTTTCATTTCTGTTAGTTTCACTTCTATATTATCACCAACAGGTCTTAAGACTTCCACAGTATCATTATCAAAAATTTTATTTCTTTGTTCTATAGTTGCTATGCCTTCTTCTTTATTAAAATCTTTAACAATTCCAATTATATCATAATTTCTAATATAAGAAGAAGATTCATATATTTGACTATCCTTATCTCCTAAATAGAATCCTGTATAATATTTTCGGTGACTTGGTCTATCTAATTGCTGTAACCACTTAGGATTAAATTCATATCCCTCTGGATCTTTCATATATGTATCTAAAGCTTCTTTATACGCTTTAACTACAGTTGCAACATAATAAGCACTCTTCATTCTTCCTTCAATTTTTAATGAAACTGAACCAGTTTTAACAAGTTCAGGAATATACTCTATCATACATAAATCTTTCGAATTCATTATGTATGTTCCTCTATCATCTTCCATTATTGGGAAGTACTCTTCATTTCGTTTTTCTTCAACAAGTTTATACTTGTATCTACAAGGTTGAGCACAAGCACCTCTGTTAGAATCTCTTCCTGTCATATAATTTGATAATAAACATCTACCAGAATAAGACATGCACATAGAACCATGTACAAATATTTCCAATTCTAAACTTTCTGGTATTTTATCTTTAATACCTGCAACTTCTTCTAATGTCAATTCTCTTGCTAAAACTATTCTTTTAACCCCTTGTTTATGCCAGAATATAGCAGACTTATAATTCACATTATTAGCCTGAGTACTTAAGTGTATTTCTAGTTCTGGTACAACTTCTCTTGCGGTCATGATAATTCCTGGATCTGAAACGATTATAGCATCAGTTCCTAACTCATAAAGTTCTTTAAGATATTCCTCTAAGCCTTCTAAGTCTTCATTATGAGGGAAAACATTTAATGTTACATAAACTCTTTTCTCTCTATCATGGGCATATTTTATACCCTCTTTTAACTCTTCATTGGAAAAATTATCTGCAAATGCCCTTAAATTTAGTTTACTTCCACCTAAATATACTGCATCTGCACCAAAGTTTATAGCAGTTTTTAGTTTTTCTAAATTACCTGCTGGAGCTAATATCTCTGGTCTTATCATTTTCATTCCTCCTTACAGTAAGTGCAATACCATCTCCCATTGGTATTACTGTTGTTACTAAGTTTTCATCACTTGAAACCATATCCAAGTAACTTCTCATCCTCTTAACTATAGTTATCTTTCTTCTTTTAACAAGATCATTACAGGCTACCATCCCTCTAAAAAGAACATTATCTGCAACAATTATACCATCTTTTTCTAATAGCCTTAAGCAATGAGGTAAAAAATGATTGTAATGGCCCTTACCTGCATCCATAAATATCATATCATATTTATCATTTAGCTTTTCTAAAACTTCTAAACAATCTCCTGGAAGCACTGTTATCTTATCTTTCAAACCATACTTTTCTATATTTTCACTTGCTATTTTTAACATATTTTCATCTCTTTCAATAGTTGTAATTTCACAACTACCTCCTGATGCTAAATTCATTAAAATAGAGGAGTAACCTATGGCAGTTCCAAGTTCTAAAATTCTTTTAGGTTTTTTAAAATTAACCATAAATTGTAAAAACTTAGCCCCTTCCTTTTGAATTATTGGCACTTTATTTTCCATTGCAAAATCATGCATTTCTTTTAAAATACCGATATCATCCGGGATAAGACTTCTTAAATAATTTTCCATGTATTCATAAGTAACTCCACTCATAAATATCCTCCATCTTCTTAGATTGTTAATAATAGACTAAATAATCCTTTTAAAAACCTTGGGTTTTTTCTTTAACTTTTAAAAATTCATTGTAATCATCTGTAAAAAAATGTGTTCCGTCATTATTTGATACAAAATACAAATAGTTAGTTGATTTAGGATTAATTGCAGCTTTTAAAGACTCTTTGCCTGGGTTGCTTATAGGTCCTATTGGCATACCATCAACTAAATATGTATTATAAGGAGATTCAACTATTAAATCTTTTTCATACAATTTTTCTTTGTGTTCACCTAATGCATATTGTACTGTAGCACATGATTGAAATTTCATATTTTTATCTATTCTATTATAAAAAACTGATGCTACAACATCCCTTTCTTCTGGGTTGCTAGCTTCTCTTTCAACTATAGACGCCATAGTAACTATTTTATATAGCTCATCATCTGAAAGTTTTTTATCATTTGTAATTTCCTTTATTACTTCATTAAATCTATCATTCATAATTTTTATGATTTCGTCTCCACTACTTCCTTTTTTAAAAGTATACGTATCCGGAAACAAAAATCCTTCCATGGAATATTTCACCTTATCATTAGCTTTTATATACGTTGGAACGGCATAATTCTTAAATGATTCTAAGAAAGTTTCTTTTTCTATTATACCTTCCTCCTGTAAAATTGATGCTATTTGGGTTATATCGTGCCCCTCTGGAATTGTAATTTGAACTTTACTCTGATCTAAAGTAGCATCTTCTAAAACTGATAAAAACTCCTGCAAGGAACTATTTTTATTTATTTTGTATTCACCTGGTTTAATATCTGGTTTATTTTCCAAATTTTTTATATATATTTTAGGAATTATTACATTTTTTAATTTGCCTTCATCTTTTAATTTTGATATAACACTATATAAATTGTCCCCTTGTTGTACCTCAATTATAAAATCTTCATTTGTTTTAAAAGGGTCTTTTATAGTATGACTATAAAAGACTCCTCCTAATACTAATATCCCCACTAGGCATAAACTAGATATAATAACACCTTTTTTCACAGACTCACCCCATTATTATTCTATTATTTATTTTTTTGCCGCTCTTTTTCTCATTGCTGGGTCTAAAATTCTTTTTCTTAATCTTATGTTATTTGGTGTAACTTCTACTAATTCATCTGAAGCTATAAACTCTAAACATTGTTCTAATGACATATCTCTTGGTGTTATTAATTTTAATGCCTCGTCAGAACCAGATGCTCTTGTATTTGAAAGATGTTTTTTCTTACAAACATTAACTTCTATATCTTCATTTCTTGAACATTCTCCAACTACCATTCCTTGATATACAGGCATTCCAGCTCCTATAAATAATACTCCTCTTTCTTGAGCATTAACTAATCCGTATGTTACAGATTCTCCATTCTCAAATACAACTAATGAACCTCTGCTTCTTTCAGAAATTTCACCTTTAAATGGCTCATATCCTTCTAATATACTGTTCATTATACCATTACCTTTTGTATCAGTCATAAATTCGTTTCTGAATCCTATAAGACCTCTTGATGGCACTGTGAACTCAAGTCTTGTATATCCATTTATAGCACTAGTCATATTTAACATCTCTGCTTTTCTAGGTCCTAGCTTTTCCATAACTACTCCCATGAATTCTTCTGGAACGTCTATTGTTAAGTGCTCTATTGGCTCTAATTTCTTTCCATTTTCACTTTTAAATATAACTGTTGGTTTAGAAACCTGGAACTCATATCCTTCTCTTCTCATAGTTTCTATTAATATTGATAAGTGAAGTTCTCCTCTTCCACTTACTTTAAATGAATCAGCTGAATCAGTTTCTTCAACTTTTAAACTTACGTTTGTTTCAAGTTCTTTCATAAGTCTATCTCTTAAATGTCTAGATGTTACAAACTCACCATCTTGACCTGCAAATGGAGAATTGTTAACAATAAAGTTCATGCTTAATGTTGGCTCATCTATTTCTACAAATGGAAGTGCTTCTGGATTTTGTGCATCTGCTATTGTTTCTCCTATATTTATATCTGCAATTCCTGATACTGCAACTATATCACCTAGTTTAGCTTCTTCAGTTTCTTCTCTTTTCAATCCGTTATATGTATATACATTAGATACTTTAACATTTTTAACTGTACCATCTTTTCTCATTACTGCTACAGTTTGGTTTTTCTTTACAGTACCTCTTTCCACTTTACCTATACCAATTTTTCCAACATACTCATTGTAATCTAAAGATGTTACCAGCATTTGTAGTGGCATATCTACATATCCTTTTGGTGGATCTACATGTTCAATTATAGCTTTGAATAAAGCTTCCATGTTATCTGATTCATCTTCTAATTCTGCTTTAGCAATTCCATCTCTAGCAGAAGCATATATTACAGTAAAATCTAATTGCTCATCTGAAGCTCCAAGCTCAACAAATAAGTCAAACACTTCATCTATAACTTCAGCTGCTCTTTCGTTTGGTTTGTCTATTTTGTTTATTACAACTATTGGTTTTAATTCAAGCTCTAAAGCTTTTTTAAGAACGAACTTAGTTTGTGGCATTGCACCTTCATAAGAGTCTACAACTAGTAGAACGCTATCTACCATTTTTAAAACCCTCTCAACTTCTCCACCGAAGTCAGCATGTCCAGGTGTATCTATAATGTTGATTTTTACATCTTCATAATGAACTGCTGTATTTTTAGAAAGTATAGTGATTCCTCTTTCTTTTTCTAAATCGTTTGAATCCATTACTCTTTCTTGAACTTTCTCATTATCTCTAAAAACTTTACTTTGTCTTAATAACGCATCAACTAATGTTGTTTTACCATGGTCAACGTGAGCTATTATAGCTATATTTCTTATATCATCTCTAGTTATTTTATCCATTAAATTTCCTCCAAATTTCTTCTTTTTTCTACAAATCACGTACAAAATAAAATTGGATACGGCTCTTGTACCCAATTTAAATTAACTATACCTATTCTAATATTATGTTTAATAAAAGTCAATGTTGTAATGTTTATATTAAGTTCTAAATTTCTTCTCACATATAAATTTTTGACAAAAAATATTTTATTATACATTATCACTTAATTTTATTCTAATTTTATATAAAATTCAACTAAAATACACAATATAACTGTTTTAAACCACACTTTTATGCCTAAATATAATAATAATTAATAACTTAATAACTTTTAAAGCAATTTCAATATATATATTTATTCAATTAGCTAAATTTTAGTTAAATTTTCTTTGAATTTTTTTGCAATACTACCATTAATCTTTTATTATCTCTTATATATTAAAATATTTCTTTTAATTTAATCAATTATAAATTTAAATTTACAATTAACTATATTTTTACTTGTTCAACAATTGTATTAAAAATAAACTTGCACTTTATTTTTAACATAATTCCCCTAAAAATTTAAGTTAGATTTCAATTTTTTATCATGTTTATATATTTTTTCTAAACAATTAAACTTAGTTTAATTTATATGTTTTAATTTTTTCTCATAACTAATAATGTTATTAGTCTCTTTATTTTTTTAAATAGAACATATTTTTTTATTTTTAATTTAAATATTTAATATTTTAATTATCTCCTATGTAATTTGTCTTTTTTCAAACTTTACAATTTTAAATTTGATTTTTTTTATTTTTTTTCATTCTTTTTTCTAAATTTTAATTTTATTTTTTCTTTCTATGTTGAATTATGATTTTTTTAATTCACATTCATATTTTATAATTATTAGCTTTTATTTTTAATATAACTCTTTATTTTTTAAGTAAATTATATTTCTATATGATTAATCTATTATTTTTCTTTTTAACTATCACTTATAACTTGTAATAAAAATTATAAAACTAAAACTGTATAAAAATAGAAATTAAGTTCTATTTTTATACAGCTTATTTTTTTAAACTTCCATTATTATAGGTAATATCATAGGTCTTCTTTTAGTTTTTTCATAAAGATATCCTCTTAATACCTCTCTTATATTACCTTTTATAGTTGGCCATTCTTTAATTTTATTTTCTTCACATTCTTTTAATACTTGTTTAACAAGTTCTCTTGCTCCATCCATTAAATCTTCAGATTCTCTAACATATACAAATCCTCTTGAGATTATATCTGGACCTGCTATGACTGTACATGTATCTTTTTCAATTGTAACAACTACTGTAAGTATTCCATCCTGTGATAAATGTTTTCTATCTCTTAAAACTATATTACCTACATCACCTACACCTAATCCATCAACAAACACCTGACCCGATGTAACAGATGATACTTTTCTTATAGAATCTCTTGAGAGTTCAATAACATCACCATTCTCTCCTAAATATACATTTCTTTCTGGCATTCCTAACTTAACAGCAAGTTCACCATGTTGTTTTAAATGTCTATATTCTCCATGAGCAGGTATAAAAAACTTAGGTTTAACTAATGTATGCATTAGTTTCAATTCTTCTTGACAAGCATGCCCAGATACATGAACATCAGCTAATGCTTCATATATAACATCTGCACCTTTTTTAAACAATTGATTTATAACTTTAGATACTAATTTTTCATTTCCAGGTATTGGTGTTGCTGATATTATAACAGTATCACCTTCTTGTATATTTACTTTTTTATGCTCGGATGCTGCCATTCTTGAAAGCGCTGACATAGGTTCTCCTTGGCTTCCAGTTGTAATTATAGCTACCTGATTATCATTATACTTAGATATGGCATCAACGTTGATTAATGTCTCTTTATCAATTTTTATATATCCAAGTTCTATAGCTACTGCCATTATATTTTCCATACTTCTTCCTGAAACAGCTACTTTTCTTCCATACTTACTTGCAGCTTGGATTATTTGCTGTATCCTATGAATATTTGAAGCAAATGTAGCTACTATGATTCTTCCTTTAGCTGAAAAGAATATATTTTCAAAGCTTTCTCCTACAGTACTTTCTGACATTGTGTACCCTGGTCGTTCAACATTAGTACTATCAGCTAACATTACTGCAACACCTTTTTTACCAAGTTCTGCAAACCTAGCTAAATCCGCTACACATCCATCTATTGGAGTATAATCTATCTTAAAATCTCCAGTATGAAGTACTACTCCTGCTGGGGTATGAACTGCTATAGCAACTGAATCAGCTATACTATGACTAGTCCTTATAAACTCTACTGATACGTTGTCAAGTTTAACTATGTCTTTAGGTTTTATATATTTTAAATCAACCGTACTTAAAATACCATGTTCTTTAAGTTTTATTTGAACAATTCCTAAAGTTAACTTAGTCCCATATACAGGTACATTTATTTGTTTTAATATATAGGGCAATGCCCCTATATGGTCTTCATGACCATGAGTTAAAAATATACCTTTAACTCTATCTTTATTTTTCAAAAGATAAGTGACATCTGGTATTACAACATCGATCCCTAACATGTCATCATCAGGAAACTTTAAACCGCAGTCAACTATAACTATATCATTTTTATACTCAATAACAGTAAGATTTTTTCCAATCTCGTTAAAACCTCCAAGAGGTATAATTTTTATCTTATCTTTCTCTTTTCGCACTTTCTCCCCTCCTTTTTCTTTATTTTTTTTCATATATGCTTTTTTATTTTGGTTTTCTGTTAACTCTTTATTAGTCACATCTTTATTAGTTTTAATGTTAGTTTTTATAACTGTATCTTTTTTTACCTTTGGCACTGAGTTTTTAAACTGCTTTTTTTCTACTAAATTATCATCAGTTTTTTTTCTACTACTTATGTTTACATTCTCAGTTTTAATTTTTTCTGTCTTTTCAGTTATATTTTCTTCTTTATCATTTATTTTGTTATAAGTTCTATAAGGTTTTCTATATTTTTTAAAACCCCCATTAGAACTCACTCTATTTTTAACCTTATTATCTACTACTTTATTTCCATCAATAGCCTTATTATTTACTACTTTATTTTCATCAGTAGTTTTATTATTCGGTACATTTTTATTCTCCATATATCTTTTCCTAACTAATTAATAATTTCTAAAATATGAAAAACCTTAATTTGTCATCTATTTTTTATTACATTCTTCACACAATCCATAAAATTTCAAACTATGATTTTCTATTTTAAACTTATATTTTTTTTCTATTACTTCTTCTATTTCGTCAAGTAAATCCCCTTGAACTTCAATAACTTTATTGCAATCATTACATATTAAATGATGATGTTGATGATTCTCGTCACCTTGACAAAGCTCATATCGACTTCTTCCATCATCTAAATCCAATTTGCAAACAACTCCCATTTCTTCTAGAAGTTGAACTGTTCTATAAACTGTCGCTAGTCCTATCTCTGGACAATCGATTCTTACTAAGTCATATAACTCCTCTGCAGTTAAATGACTACCTTCACTATTTATTATGCCATTTAATATAGCTCTTCTTTGAGGAGTTAATTTATATCCTTTTTCTTTTAAAACCTCTTTTAAATCTTCAATTTTCTCATGAGACATACTCAAAATATTACATCCTCTCTAAAATAATTTATATTTCACAGATAGGTAAATCTTTCTAATATGATAATTTCAATGAATGAAAATTTCATTTAAGAAGCTAAACCATTTTAACTCCTCTACAACTAACAAAACTAGTGCTTACCCTTATTTTACAAATTTAATATTAAAAGAAATCTTCATTATTACAAAGATATTAATTTTCAAATGATAATACTCTTTTATTATTCTAACTCTAGTGCCTCATATGCTTCTGAAATTAAAGCTAATTCATCATCTTCTTCAACTGGTACTAGTACAAGTTCACCATCTTCACTTTCTTCTATTCTTAACGCTACATCATACTCTTCATCAGACTCAACTGGTGTAACTATAACGTATTCTTTATCCTCTATGTCTAATTTTACAACAATTTCAAATTCTATTTCATTACCATTTTCGTCCATTAACATTATTGTTTCCATTTTATTTTCCATATTCATTCTCTCCTTTTTTTTATATACTATCTAGATATCCTTGTAATATGTACGTAGCTGCAATTTTATCTACCAATTTTTTTCTTTTACTTCTTGATAAATCCGCTTCTAGCATAACTCTATGTGCTGCTACTGTTGTTAAACGTTCATCCCAAAATATTATTGGCTTATCTGTATGTTTTTTTAACTCTTCGCAAAATTGCTTCACTTTTTCACCTTGTTCTCCAACAGTACCATTCATATTTTTAGGAAGACCTGAAACAATCTTTTCAACACTATATTCATTACATATTTTCATCAATTCATTCATATCATATTCTAGCCCTTTTCTTCTGATTGTAGTTATTCCTTGGGCCGTAAAACCTAAGGGATCACTTATTGCTACTCCAATAGTTCTATCCCCTACATCTAATCCTAATATTCTCACCATTTTAGTCTCCTAATCATGTTTTAGATATAAATATCTATAAAACATATATTCTATTTTAAATTTAAACGTAAATTTCAAATTAACGTTTTAAAACTTAATACTCTTTATATTTTTTAATAATAAATAAACTAGTTTAAATAAATTTCCGCTCTAAATTCAATATATTTTCAAAACCGTTTTAATTACAGAATCAATCTTTTAAAATATAAAAATTTCGCACATAATATCTCTACTGACAAATTAAATATGTTTACCATGAGTCAATACAATTTTCATATATTTTTACTTCCCTAATATATTTAATATATATTAATAATTATATAAAATCAAATTCTCATATTTTTTAATCTGTTTATATTATGATAAAAGCTTAAATTTCTATTTATTTTTAGGACTTTAAGTTCACTCTTAAAGTTATTCTCTCCAAAACTTAACCCCCTAAAATAGTTATGTAATCTCTTTCCCCTAAATTCAACACTTAATTTTGTATGAAAATATTTTTAAGTTCTTCAATAAATTTAAATTTGAGCTTGTTTCCCTATACATCTTCTTTTTTTATTTATATATTCTTTAATATTTTTTTACTATATGACTATATACTTGGTATTCTAAAGGCTATATGGATTAAAATTTTATTTCAAACTCTTATATTTTAACTATAGTTTTTTATGTTGAAGCCTAATTTATGCCTTTATCAACTGAGAATTTTTCTAACTTTAACGAAATAATACGTTATTTGATAGGTATTGCACTTACTCTTCTCCACTTTTAACGGTGTTACTCTTTTTAGATAACAACAAAATTTTGACGTGTCCGTTAACCCTAGAACTTATATTTCTATACAAAGTATGATTCTAAACTGTACTTTTATTAATTAAAATTTCTTTATAAATTCAAATAAATTATTCGTTAGCTTTTATTAAAATCTTAAAATTCACTCTTTTTATAGCTATAATAAAAGGCTTTATTATTTTTTTGCGTTTATAAAATTTACAATATATAAATTCAAATGAGGTAAGTTTAATTTTACTCTATTATATAAAATTAATTTATAAAAATAAATATGTATAATTGATTATTTAATAGTTATTAACTATTTTTTCTAAGATATATGTTTTTTCTTAATATTTTTTATACATTATAATTTTTATCTATTTCTACTATATATTAAGTTCTTTTTGGTAAATTTTCTATCATTTAATATGCAGAAAGCCATAGACTTCATACGAGGTTTTAACTAAATGTCTTTTGTAAACCTAATCATAAAATATATAACATATTATTATATTTTATTACTGTATTAGTTTCATTTAAAAATTAAAATAAAAATGCCAATAAGGCATTTTTATTTTATATCTAGATAAGCTTTTAAAACTTCTTCTAATATATCGTCTCTCTCTAGTTTACTAACCAATGCTCTTGCTCCATTATAATTTGTAATATATGTTGGGTCTCCTGAAATTAAATATCCTACTAGTTGATTAACAGGATTATAACCTTTTTCTTTTAAGGCATCATATACGTCAGTCAATATCATCTTAGTCATATCTTTCTTATCCCTTACTCCATCAAACTGAACTGTATTTTGGTTATCCATTATAATCGCCCTCTTTCTTATCCATATGGATTATAGAGAGTAAAACTTAAAAAGTTATACTCTCATAATTGTTATATATATTATAAATCATCGGAAGTAAAAAGTACACTATTTAACAGAACTTTCTATTACTGCCTTAGCTTTATTAATTGCCTCATCTAATTTTTCAGGTAGTTTTCCACCAGCTTGAGCCATGTCTGGTCTTCCACCACCGCCACCACCAGCTACTGTAGCTGCTTCTTTTATTATTTTTCCACAATGAATTCCATTTGATGTTACATCTTTTGTTGCCATAGCTACAAACTGAACTTTATCATTTGATACGCTACCAAGAACTACTACCCCACTTTGAAGTTTATCTCTTAATTTGTCTGCAAGGCTTCTTAATCCGTCTCCATCTATGTCCTTTACTGCAGTAACTAATGTTTTTACTCCATTAAATTCTTCTACTAAATTTAATAATTCGTCTTCTAATCCACTTGATAATTTATTTTTTAATCCTTGAACTTCCTTCTCTTTTTCTTTTATTTCTTGAAGTAATCCTTGAACTTTATTTAATAAATCTTTTTCTGTGCACTTTAACATTGATGCAACATCTTTTAATAACTCATTTTTTTCTTCAACAAATTTTACAGATTCTTCACCAGTTGTTGCCTCTATTCTTCTAACTCCAGCAGCTACTCCATTTTCACTTAAAATTTTAAATAATCCTATTTCACCAGAATTTTTAACATGAGTTCCGCCGCAAAGTTCTTTGCTAAATTCACCAACAGAAACAACTCTTACATCTTCTGAATACTTATCATCAAATAATGCAACTGCTCCACTTTGTTTTGCTTCTTCTATAGTCATAACATCAGTGCAAACATTATAAACTTTCATTATTTCTTCATTCAATTTATTTTCAACCTTTTTAATTTCATCTGTTGTCATTGCTGAAAAATGTGTAAAATCAAATCTTAATCTACCATCATCAACATATGAACCGCTTTGATTTACATGATCACCTAAAATTTCTTTTAAAGCCTCATGTAGCATATGGGTTGCAGTATGGTTTTTACATATTTTGTTTCTTCTTTCTTTATCTACTGAAAGCTTAACTTTATTTCCAACACTAATTTCACCTTCAGTAACTTTTACAAAATGAAGTATTTTCCCAGAAATATTTTTCTTACAATCATAAACTATAGCTTTAAAGTTTTCACAAGTTATAGCACCTTTGTCTCCAACTTGACCTCCCATTTCAGCATAGAATGGAGTTTCAGTTGTAACGATAACCCCTTTATCTCCCTTTTCAAGTGAAGATACAAATTCATTATCATTTATTAGCACTACCACTTCTGACTCATCTATTAATTTATTATATCCAACAAAAGAAGTTTTTATATCTTTATCTATTTTATTTGTTATTAATTCTTCATTTCCCATATAATTTGAGTCGCCTCTTGCATTTCTTGCTCTCTCTCTTTGGCTTTGCATTTCTTTGTTAAAACCATCTATATCTACTTTTAAGTTTTTCTCATCTAAAATCTCTTCTGTAAGTTCTATTGGGAATCCATAAGTATCATATAATTTAAATGCTTTTTCCCCTTTTAAGATATTTTCATTATTTTTTTCTAATTTTTCTATATATGATTTTAATATATCCATACCAGAATCTATAGTTTCACTAAATCTTTCTTCTTCAAGTTTAATTACTTTTTTAATATAATCAGCTTTTTTTTCTAACTCTTTGTATTCATCTTTAGAATTTTCTATTACCACATCACAAAGTTCACTTAAGAATATATCTTTTATTCCTAACAATCTACCATGTCTAGCTGCTCTTCTTAAAAGTCTTCTAAGTACATATCCTCTTCCTTCATTTGAAGGTAATACTCCATCACTAATCATAAAAGTTACACTTCTAACATGATCTGTTATTATTCTTATAGAAATATCTTCTTGTGCATTTTCCTTATATTTTCTATTTGACATTTCACAAACTCTATCTAATATAGCTTTCATAGTATCAATTTCAAATATATTGTCAACACCTTGCATTATAGTCGCTATTCTCTCAAGTCCCATTCCTGTATCTATATTAGGATGATCTAATTTATTATAATTACCATCTTCATCTTTATCAAATTGAGTGAATACTAAATTCCAAAACTCAACTATTCTATCATTATCTGAAGCAGTTACAAATTCTTCTGCATTTTTAACTTGTCCAAGCTCTGGATTTCTATCAAAATGTATTTCAGAAGATGGACCACATGGACCTACCCCTATTTCCCAGAAGTTATCTGCACCTAATCTAAATATACGACTTGGATCAACATCTGTTTTTGAAGTCCATATTTCAAAAGCCTCGTCATCATTTAAATGTATTGTTACATACAATCTATCTTTTGGTATTTGTAAAACCTCTGTTATATACTCCCATGCCCATGGAATAACTTCCCCTTTAAAGTAATCTCCAAAAGAAAAGTTACCAAGCATTTCAAAAAATGTACCATGTCTTGAAGTCTTACCTACATTTTCAATATCACCTGTTCTTATACATTTTTGGCATGTTGTAACCCTAGTAGATGGCGGTGTTTGAATTCCAGTGAAATATGGCTTTAATGGAGCCATTCCTGCATTTATTAATAATAAACTTTTATCACTTTTAGGCACTAATGGAAAACTCTCTAATCTTAAATGTTCCTTACCTTCAAAAAAGCTTAAATAAGATTCTCTTATTTCATTTACGGTCATGTTTTTCATATCTTTTCCTCCTCAAATAATTTGTTTTTTTGTAAAAAAAATAGAACTTCTTTCCCTAAGAAGGGACGAAAGTTCCGCGTTACCACCCTTATTATATTGATGACAATTGTTTTCATCGTCAATATCTCTTAATTAAATATAGCTCAAAGACAGCTTCAATATATCTCCCAAGAAGTTTTCACCAACCACTTCCTCTCTTAATGTCTTAATATATTTACTAATTCTTATCATTGCCATTATATTAAATTTTTATATTTTCATTATATTAAAAAAGCTTAATTTGTCAACTATTTTATAAAATAAAAAACTTATTTTCTGATTGATTTTTGATAATGTCTTATTATAACGTATGTGATTATGTCCTCAAATTTTAAAATATAGTATAATAAAC
>NZ_LFRG01000179.1:0-590 GCF_001573875.1 Clostridium sp. ATCC 25772 | reverse complement strand
ATTTTATTTTCTGGTGAAACTCTTGCATATACTGATATATGATCTAAATCTCTATCTAACTCTTCGTCAGTTAATGCATCTAATTCACTACCTGTCAGAGCCATATCTCCATCTTCAAATATTCCGATATCTACAGCTATTGCTTTTGCAGTTGTTTTATGATCTCCTGTTATCATGACAGTTTTTATACCAGATTTTCTAGCATTTTCCACTGCTTCATAAACTTCTTCTCTAGGAGGATCTATCATTGCAGTAAGTCCGATTAAAGTTAAGTTGTTTTCATCTTCAATTGTTGGTACAAAACTTTCATTTTCTACTCTCTTTGTTGCAAATGCTAAAACTCTTAATGCTTTATTAGAAAACTCTTCGTTCATTTTCTTATATTCATCAATTATCTCATCACTAGCCTTTACAACTTCGTCTCCTACTAATGCATACTTACATCTATTAAAGATTACATCCGGAGCCCCTTTTGTAAACATAACTACTTCTCCATCAACCTTATTAACAGTAGTCATAAGTTTTCTATCACTATCAAATGGTAATTCGCTTAATCTAGTATTTATTTCTCTTATTTCTTTATAATCAAA
>NZ_LFRG01000178.1:0-594 GCF_001573875.1 Clostridium sp. ATCC 25772 | reverse complement strand
GTTTTTGCCGTTCCCGTCATACCTGAAAGCTTTTTATACATTCTAAAATAATTTTGATATGTTATAGTTGCAAGTGTTATTGACTCTTCTTTTATTTCAACTCTTTCTTTAGCCTCTATAGCTTGATGAAGACCTTCTGAGTATCTTCTTCCTTCCATAACTCTTCCAGTAAATTCATCTACAATTTCAACTTTTCCATCTCTAACAACAACCGCCCCGTCATGAAGAGGTGTATTAGGTATAAATATATTTATTAATAACTGTCTAGATATCTCAGCATCAATTATAGTTCCAGTATTTATAACTTCCCCTATTCTAGTATCTCTTTCCATTATTATAAGGGCACCTATTTTTTGTCTTGATAATGAGTATAGACACTCAACTATTTCTTCTATATCTTTTTTAAGCTCATCCTCTGATATAGTATAATTATTTTTACCTAAAAAAGTAAATTTAGTTCTTCCTATATATTCAAGTCCAGATCTAAGCTCTGGTTGGAATATTATAAGGACTGCAATCAAACCTACTGTTAAAGTATTTTCTAACATCCAGTATAATGTATGTAAATTAAATATTTCACTGACTTTAGTCGCC
>NZ_LFRG01000177.1:0-595 GCF_001573875.1 Clostridium sp. ATCC 25772 | reverse complement strand
TACGAAGCAGCAGTTGAATTAGGAAAGAAAATGGAAGAAATGAATATAACTATGTATTCTAAAGCTGGTGATGGTGGAAGATTATTTGGTTCTATAACATCTAAAGATATAGCTGCTCAAATAAAAAAAGAACATGGAATAGATGTAGATAAGAGAAAAGTTATATTAGATGAGCCTATAAGAGTTTTAGGTTCAAGATTTGTTGAAATAAAAATACATCAAAAAGTAGTTACTAAAATGAGAGTAGACGTAAAAGAAAAACAATAAGAAAAACACTAGAGGTGAGATAAATGGAGGATATAGGTAGAATTCCTCCACATAGTGTGGAGTCTGAGCAATCTATACTAGGATCTATACTATTAGATAAAGAAGCTATAATAACTGTTACAGAAACTATAAAACCTGAAGATTTTTATAAAGAAGCTCATAAAATTATTTATGAGTGCATGATGAAGCTAAACAATAAAAATGAGCCTATAGATTTAATAACTCTTACTGAAGAGTTAAAGAAGCAAGGTCATCTAGAGGATATAGGAGGAATAAGCTATATAACTAGCTTATCTACTATAGTACCTACAACTTCTAATGTTAAGTA
>NZ_LFRG01000176.1:0-597 GCF_001573875.1 Clostridium sp. ATCC 25772 | reverse complement strand
TAACCAAACAACTTCAAAGTCATATCTAGCCTTATATGCCATTAACATACCTATAAATCCGTTAGTGTGCATCTTACTTGGTTTATCTTCCCTAAAGAATCCCCTTAATGCCTTGTCATAGCCTTGCGAATCTTCAATTAGTAGTATTAGCTTAATGCCATTTTTCTTAGCCCTCTCAAGCTCCCTTATAAATCTATTCTTACCAGCACTATCTCTATTATCGGTTAAGTTACCGCATAGCTCTGTAATATTGGCTTTTCTTTCAACTACTACTTTATCTTCAAAGTTTATTACCTCACCACTTGGAGTTTTTACCGCGATGGAATAATCTCCAGTTTTAAGTCCCTTATCTTTTATGTAATATTCAATATTATTTTTATTCCAAGTATTGGCTATATGCAACCAACTTTTTTCTCTACTGTCTACGATTATTTTAATTTTACACTTATTTATATCTATACTCATTCTACTCAAAATCCCCCTAAAAAGTAGTCACTTCTGACTTAATAACTGACATAAAGCACTTATCATTAGCTTAAACGTTTAAAATAAGCGATTTCTTATATTAGTGGCATAAAACTACCTATTCTATGCCAC
>NZ_LFRG01000175.1:0-596 GCF_001573875.1 Clostridium sp. ATCC 25772 | reverse complement strand
TATAAATTTAAAAACAATGCTTCATGACCCATATTTTGTTTCAAAGTCTATTAGAACAAATGAATTATTTAAACTTCTAAAGGATAAAAAAGTCCACTTAGCATTATTAATTGATGAATATGGTGGAATAGAAGGTCTAGTAACTATGGAAGATTTAATTGAAGAAATTATGGGAGATATTGAGGATGAATACGATAAAACTAAATCTACTATAACACAAATTGATGCTAGTAATTTTATTGTAAAAGGATATTTGACAATAAGTGAATTTAACAATAAATTTGATATAGATATAGAGCAAGGTGACTATGACACTTTAAATGGATATATACTTACATTGTTAGGTGATTTTCCAGAAGAAGGTCGAGAAATTGAATTAGACAATTTTACATTTTTAATTGAGAATGTAAATAAAAGAAGAATTGAAGATATAAGAGTAAGTATAAAAAACAGATGTGCGCAAATATCATAATGAGTTTTTATACACTTGAAATTTAAACAAAAATGAGTAAATCCCTATATTTAAGGGTTTACTCATTTTTTTATATTATACAGCACTTAAACTAAAGTTATTAGTTAATAAGTGTTTTGCAAAT
>NZ_LFRG01000174.1:0-602 GCF_001573875.1 Clostridium sp. ATCC 25772 | reverse complement strand
CTCAACCTGCTACTAACGCAAAAGAAGCTGTTCAATGGACATACTTCGGATACTTAGGAGCTGTTAAAGATCAAAACGGAGCTGCAATGTCTTTAGGTAGAGTATCATCTTTCTTAGACATATACTTCGAAAGAGATTTAGCTGCTGGTGTATTAACTGAAGAAGAAGCTCAAGAAATAATGGACCACTTCGTTATGAAGTTAAGAATGGTTAGATTCTTAAGAACTCCTGAATACAACGATTTATTCTCTGGAGACCCAACTTGGGTAACTGAGTCTATAGGTGGTATGGGATTAGATGGTAGAACATTAGTAACTAAAAACTCATTCAGAATGTTAAATACTTTATATACTCTTGGACCATCTCCAGAGCCAAACTTAACAGTATTATGGTCTACTCAATTACCTCAAGGATTCAAAAACTTCTGTTCTAAAGTATCAATAGACACAAGTTCTGTTCAATACGAGAACGATGATTTAATGAAGCCTTACTGGGGAGATGACTACGGTATAGCTTGTTGTGTATCTGCAATGAGAATAGGTAAGCAAATGCAATTCTTCGGAGCTAGAGTTAACTTAGCTAAGACTTTACTATACGCTATA
>NZ_LFRG01000173.1:0-603 GCF_001573875.1 Clostridium sp. ATCC 25772 | reverse complement strand
ATTTAAACTTTATAAGAAAAGATATACAAAACATAGCAGAAGCTATATCGTCTGTTTTAGAAATTGATGTAACCATAGTAGATTCGAGTTTAGTTAGAATAGCGGGTACCGGAACTTATTTTCATAAAATAGGACAACAATTAGAAGAATACTCAGCATTTAAATATTCTTTAACTACTAAAAAAGAATTAATAATAGAAGATCCAAAGAGCAATGAGATATGCAATGAATGTTATACTCGTGAAGTTTGTAAGGAGTTTGCAGAGGTATGTTGCCCTATAGTATATGATGATAAGTCTTATGGTGTAATTGGGCTTATAGCTTTTACTAAAGAGCAAGCCGATGTAATTAAATTTAGAAAAGATGATTTAATGAACTTCTTGCATAAAATGGCAGATTTAATATCAAGTAAGTTAAAAGCAGAAATAAAAACTTATGAGGTAGAGTTAGAAAAGAAAAAGCTAAAAACATTATTAGATAATATGGATAAAGCAGTTGTGTCATTAGATAAAGATGCGAATATAGAAAAGTACAATTTGAAATTCAAAGAAATTTTTGAAGTTAAAGGTAATATAATAGGAAGTTTTATAGGCGATGTATTAA
>NZ_LFRG01000172.1:0-603 GCF_001573875.1 Clostridium sp. ATCC 25772 | reverse complement strand
CTTTTGTATATTTTTCTTTTAAAATCCAATAATTTTTCGTCATTTAAAGAATTCATCAAATCTATTCTTTCATCTTTGCCTAACTCTAAAAACTTATCTAGAATATCTTTAGATGATTCTATTTTACTTTTCATTAAAGATTTTATTTCTATTTTAGCTTTTATTAATTGTTCATTTATTTCTTGAACTTCAATATTTCTTATTTTACTTATTTGAGATACTGTCTTAGACTCTTTGTACAGAAGATATGTTATAAAATGATCTTCTAGATTTTCTATATTATCCCAAGATATATTCATTTAACTACCTACTCATTTATTATATAGCTTTTATACATATTATAATCTTCTTCATCTAGGTCGACAGTTAACTCTATTCCATTTTCTACATACTCAAATTTTTCAATATTGTATTTGTTTTTCAACTTATTAAATACATCACCTTTATCATATGGAAGTAGTAAATTTACTTTATACGTATTTTCCATTAGTGCATTTTGTATCATATCTATTAATTTATCCATATTAATACCTTGTTTAGCAGATATATATACTGTATTTTCTTGGTTTTTAGGATAAATATCAAGGTCTAGTCTATCAATTT
>NZ_LFRG01000171.1:0-606 GCF_001573875.1 Clostridium sp. ATCC 25772 | reverse complement strand
GTAGATGACTATACAATTGGTATAGCAGCATTACTTGGAATAACATATACAGGAAAATTCGATGATATAAAAGCATTAGATGCATTACTTGAAGAATACAATAAAACAGCAAAAATAAGTGTACCAATACATGTTGATGCTGCATCAGGTGGATTATTTACACCATTTATAGATCCAGATATGGAATGGGATTTTAGATTAAAAAATGTAGTATCAATAAGTACATCAGGACATAAATACGGATTAGTATACCCAGGTATAGGATGGGTAATATGGAAAGATGAAGAGTACTTACCAAAAGAATTAATATTTGAAGTAAGTTACTTAGGAGGATCAATGCCAACAATGGCAATAAACTTCTCAAGATCAGCAAGTCAAGTAATAGGACAATATTACAACTTCTTAAGACTTGGATTTGAAGGATATAGACAAATACATCAACGTACAAAAGATGTGGCTATGTATTTATCTAAAGAAATTGAAAATAC
Organism: Clostridium sp. ATCC 25772; assembly: GCF_001573875.1. Lineage (NCBI taxonomy): Bacteria > Bacillati > Bacillota > Clostridia > Eubacteriales > Clostridiaceae > Clostridium > Clostridium sp. ATCC 25772. Next base: position 118 of record NZ_LFRG01000171.1, on the reverse strand, counting down.
AGGATTATTCAAGATTTACAATGATGGGGAAAATTTACCGATAGTATGTTATAGATTAGTTGACAATGCTAATGTAGAGTGGACATTATATGATCTAGCAGATAGATTAGCAATGAAA
>NZ_LFRG01000170.1:0-606 GCF_001573875.1 Clostridium sp. ATCC 25772 | reverse complement strand
CATCCATTAAGTCTTCAGATTCTCTTACATATACAAATCCTCTAGATATTATATCTGGACCTGCTACTATAGACTTACTTTCTTTATCTATACCTATAACAATTGTCATCATCCCATTTTCTGCTAAATATTTTCTATCCCTTAAAACGATATTCCCTACATCTCCAACTCCAAGTCCATCAACTAATACATTTCCAGTTGGAACATGTGATGCAACTTTTGCTGAAGTTTTATCTAATTCTAAAACTTCACCTGTTTTCATCACAAATATATTTTGACTTGGCATACCTAAATCTTCTGCTACCTCTGCATGTTTCTTTAACATTCTGAACTCACCATGAGCAGGCATAAAGAACTTAGGAGCTACTAATCTGTGCATTAATTTTAATTCTTCTTGTCTAGCATGACCTGAAACGTGTATATCCGCTGCATCATCATAAACAACTTCTGCACCTTTTTCAAATAAACAGTTTACAACTTTAGAAATAAGTTTTTCATTCCCTGGTATTGGATGTGCTGATATTATTACTAAATCACCTTGTCTTATTTCTACTTTTTTATGTTCAGCTGATGCCATTCTAGCAAGTGCTGACATAGGCTCTCCTT
>NZ_LFRG01000017.1:0-65671 GCF_001573875.1 Clostridium sp. ATCC 25772 | reverse complement strand
CATTTGTTTATATTGCTGCTATTTTTGTTTTATCTAAATAAGTTTTAGATATTTTGTTTTCAGACACGTCCTAATTAAAAAATTTTTCTTTGTTGCATTCTTTATGCTATATTCTTCTTGAACAAACCCAGATACACCCTTTGTCTTATTATTTTTCATATAATAAATGCCTCCTATAATCACAACTATCAATATAGTTAAAATTATAATTAAACTTTTTTTATCTTTCACAAATTTACCTCCTATTTTTAACTACATTTTTAAAAAACATATAAAACTGATATACCTTTTTCCATTAATAAATATTAAAATCTAAATCTAAAATCATCCTTAAATTATATACATTTTTCAAAAATTATATATAAATTATATTTATCCTCTTTACTCTTTATACCTTTTACTTTCACAGTAAATTATATAAACATTATACTTTAAAGTATTTTTTTTACAATACAATTAAAGAAAATTTTATCTTTCGTTCATTAATGATGTAATTTATTAGAAATTATTTTTTATATTACTAAAAATTGAATAAAATTATACATTTTACATTTTGAAATGATACTATCACTTCATATTTTTGTTTCTTCTTTAATTTCACTTTAAATTAAAGAAGAAATTGCAAAAGCAATTTCTTCTAAAATCTTTTTTGTTAACAAAAATATAATTATTAATTAACTTTTGTTCTACTTCTTTATTTCGTAGTTTACCTTGTATTGATTTTCTATAACTACTTTGCCATTTGAATCTTTACATACAACTTTAACTACGTTTTCTCCCTCTTTTAATTTAACATCATACTTAAATATTATTTTCTCTGAATCGTCTTTTACTAATTCTACCTTTTCATTATTTATTGTTATTTCATTTATGCTTTCATTAACTTCTCCTGATATTTTGTAAACTTCATTATCTGATAAAACTTTATTTTCCGCAAAGTTCTTATCAGCAAAACTAATTAAGTCCTGTCTACCTTCTTCTTTAAGCTCTTGTTTAGGTTCTTCTTTTGATAAATCTATAGAAACTGTTCCACCGCCTAAATTATTAGCATAGTCTAAAACTCCTATTGTTATTTCATTATTACCACTTGGGTTTAATCCAGTTATAACCTTGCTATATAATCCAGTATTGCTGTCATATTCTACTTTAGCCTCTGTTGCATCCTTATTTAATTCTCCATTTATTAAAACTGGGAATTTAGCTCTATCTAAAATTCCTGATTCTTCATCTACTGCCTTAAAGTAAACTTTTACCTTTCCATCCCCAAGGTCTTCATATTTTTCAGCACTAAACCAAGGAGACTTAGTATCTACTTTTACTGGAATATCAACCATTTGATCTTTTGCTCCAATAAAATCTATTTTCATTTTTACTCTATAGGTGTATTGTCCATTTGATGCAGTTACAAATCTACCAGTAGAACTATTAAATACTTTTCCATCCCAAACTAAATTAGGAATAACTGTTGGAACTTGACCTTGTTCTGTAGATATTAAATTCTTTCTTAAATTATTAACTTCTCCTAAAGTTCTCACAACTTTTCCATTTGAATCTAAAATTTCTACTTTAACAGATTTAGCATTTCTCATTAAATATAATGCTGGATAAATAACATCATTAACTTTATCACCATTTGGACTTATTGCTATTTTAGATCCGTCATATTTATAAGTTTTATCAGGATTTTCTCCAACAACACCTAAAATATTTATAGAATCTTTACCAAGTCTTCTAACATTACTTAATGCTAAATTTTCTACTAAAACTGAAGGGTATTTTCCATCTGCAATTAGAGTATTTACCAATTTATGCTTATCTTGATCCCAAGCATTATTAGTTATCATACTTTCTTTGTCCCACTCACCATAGAATCCCATATAAGGTATATTTAATGATGGTGAAGCTGAATTTTTAGAATTTAGTTTTATATAACCTTCTAAATATTTGTCTTTTTCCATGCTAGAGCCAATATTTAAAGTAACTTCAACTTTTGCACTTTCTTTTGGAGCAATTGAAATTGTATTTTTATCAAAGGTCAAATTTGCTTCCTTATCTGAAAGTATAACATCTTTAATCATTTCGCCTGCTTTATCTTCAGCCCTTTGTGTTAAAACTCCGCCTAAACTTTCTATATTATATTCCACTTTTTCATTACCATAATTTTTAATATCTAAAGTAAAGGTAGCTTTATCACCTTTTATTTCTTTTAATGCTACAGCTGCTTCACCATTATTAGTCACCATAACTTTATTTTTTACAGCATCTTCAACTTGTATAAGTCCTGCACCTTGTCTTCTTGGTGAATAAGGTGTGTCACTCTTATCCATCTTCACAGCTGAAGTATTCATCATTATATTTTTAGCATAATCTGTAAGCTCTCTTCCCTTTAATTCTGGTGCATATTCTTTTATAGCTTGTAATAACAATGCCATTGATCCAGAAACATGAGGTGCTGACATTGATGTTCCACTCATAGTTCCATGACTACCTTCGTTTAAAGTAGAGAATATTTGTCCACCTGGTGCTGCAACTTGAGGCTTAAATTCTAGACTTGGTGATGGACCCCAAGACGTAAAGTCTGAACAATCTGCTGCATTTGGATTTTCTCCAGTAGAAGATGTTATATCGCCGTTAAAATATACTTTACCATTTTTGCTAGCATCTAAAACTTTTGCTCCTGCATTATTTCCTACAAATATAGCTGGTATTTTAATATTTGGATCCGTAGCCATATTTATAAGTGACTCATCGCCATCTACATTATAAATAATTACGCCAATAGCACCTTTAGATTGAGCATTCAGTATTTTATCTGTAAAACCTAATTCTCCTCTTTTTATAAGTGCAACTTTACCTCTAACTGAACCTAAATCTGTCTTATTACCTACTCCACCATCTACTATTTCATAGTCTTTATTATAGATACTCTCAAAATCAACTTGATGCTCTTTAAAACTTCCTTGTGATACAACTTTACCATTTCCATCTTTAAAAGATATTACCTTGTTAGCAATATTTGAATTTTCATAACTTGCTACCATAAATGCATCTTTTGCAAGTGCTGGATCACCAACAGTTATTTGGTCATTTAAAGTGCCTAATCCATAAGGGTCAGTTGAATATCCACTATTACCAGCTGAAACTACAACCATAACACCTGCATCTGTTGCTCTTCTTATTGCATCTTGAACTGGATCTGAATCCTTTCTATATCCAGCTGGAGCACCTAAACTCATATTTATAACATCTGCTCCTAGTGAAACAGCATCATCTATTGCAGCTAATTGGTCATCAGAATAAGTGTATTGACCGTTTGCTCCATTTGAAAATACTTTCATTGCTAGTAATTGAACTTCTGGTGCAACACCTTTAACTGATTGATTGCTTTCCATTAATTTTTCATCACCATCTGCACCAACAATACCAGCTACGTGAGCACCATGTGGTGATTTAGCATCTCTTAAATCTACAATTTCATTATTTTTATCTGCATAATTATATCCAAAAGGAATTTTTTCAGTAAAGTAAGTTTCTGCATTTTTATCAGCTTTTAAAACGCCACTTGCTTTTATTCCCTCTACTTTTTCTTTATTTAATTTTAATTTTGAAGAATCATCAGGGTTCTTAAAGTCTTTGTGTTTGTAATCTATTCCAGTGTCTACTATGGCAACTACCATGCCTTCGCCCTTCATGCTGTATTTTTTCCAAACATTTTCTATTTGAGTAAGTTTTCTTGCACTATTCATATCTTCTGTATATCTTTGAACTTCTACAACTTTTTTAACACCAGGAATATTTTCTATAGTTTTTATATCTTTTCTTTTTACCTCTGCACTAAATCCGTTAAATACATTAGTATAGCTATGTCGTATATTGACATCTTCCAAATTAGAAACAGCATCTTTTACTGGTTTTTGGGAATCTTCAACCATAAGCCTTTGGCCTTGTGTAACTTCTCCAGTTCCTTTTAACATCTCTTGTGCAGATTGTCCTTTAACTTCAACGATAACTCTTATAACTTCTTCTTGATTTTCATTGTTTTTTAATATAGTATCTACTTCTGGTAAATAAGACTCAAAATCTTTTAAAATCTTTTCCTTTGTTTCTACTGATAAAGGCATATTTAAAAGTTTATCTGCTTCTTCTGCCTTTGCCATACTAGGAATTGAACCCATTGTTAATGATGCTAATAATGCCACTGTTATAACCTTGGATAAATTTTTTCGGAATTTATTGTGCATAAATTCTCTCCCCCTTAGATTTTAAATTTTTTAATAAGGCATATGAAAAGAAATAAAAAGTCAAAGATTCCAAGCATATTTGTCACGAGATAAGGAGATGAAATCTAGCCATAGTAAGGCTATGTCTGGATTTTACCAACAAAGTATTCATGGCAAATAAATAAGAATACTAGCTTATTATTTATTTGATTATGCCTAAACATATAAAAATAAAATATTTTTTAAATTCATATGCTATGTACATATGGGGTTCTAAACTATTAACTAACTACAGTTGTACTTATTTTTATCAACTGATAACAAAAATTTGATGTATAAATTTAAATTGGAGCTTGTATCCCTATAAATATATCCTAATAATAGTTAAATATTTTTAAGACATGCTATGAATTTTGGATACAATTTTAGTTGTTTTTATATTTAAAATTAACTATCTAATCTATTAATTATTTATAGATCCAAGTATAGCTCCATAGCAAGTGGAATATATTCATTTTAAAATATCTATAACCATTTAAAAATTTTCCGTTAAGTTTGTGTATAAATATTCCATTTGTTAAATTTACATTAACTTTTTGTTGTATATTTATTAAATTAGATTTACTAATAATTATGTTGGGATTTTAATGTACTTTAAATAATTACAGTAAGACTTTAAGATGTAATTTTAAAGTAAACTATATGTGCTTTCAAAATTTTGATGTGATATACTTTTTAGCAAAACAAACTTCTAAAAATATATTTAAATATGTCTTTAATTATTTTTTATACCTTGTAATACTACATAAACTATTTAAATTCATGTTATATTTTTATTATACTTCGCTACTTTTTCTTTGCAATATTGTTTCTTATAATTTATTTAGATTTTTATTTTTTTATTTTGTTACTATTACTTTTTCGACATTTTCATATTAAATTTTGTTTTTCCCTTTATTTGATACATTTTTACATTTTAATTTGTATCTTATTCAATTGCAACACTACATAGATACATTCTTATTTAAAATTAACAATATTAATCCTGTTTATTTATTCGTGAATACCTTATATTTAAACAATATAATTTCCAAAATAATTTTACTATTAGTACTGAATTACCCATTTTTTTTAGTTAGAATCCAATACTTTATACTATGTTATAACTTTGAAAATACCATTTCAAAAAATTACAGTATTTATATATAATAAGATAAAATTCCTGAACAACAAATATTTTTAAGCAAAAGACTTTGATAGTTAAGAGTTAAGAGTGAATAGTTAAAAGTTATAGTTATTACTACTCGCTTTGCTCCTAGTAATCTAGTAATACTCAACGTACTTTTATATAAATTTGCAAAGCAAATTATATTATTAGATTAAAAAGAAAGTGGTTGCCACTTTCCTCCTAAATTCTTAATTCATAATTCCTAATCCTTAATTTTTTTATTTTATCCCCATAATAAAATAAGCAAAGAACCACTACCTCTATATTAGTTTTAGTGAAATTTTTAAATAAGCAATTACTACTAGTGTTGGCTCCATCACAAATGGGACTTCTTTAATTAAGAGTTAAGAGAGTTAAGAGTTACTAATTATGGTTATTACTACTCACTTCGTTCCTAGTAATGCTAAACGTATTTTTTTAATTTGGTTTTATTAACAAAATCTAAGCAAGCAATCACCCAAGTTTCCACCTCCATCACAAGAGGGACAGACGCATAATTGGCTACTTTTCTGTACTTTAGGCTTGATACTTTTGTTGATTTTAGTTTTTCTCCAATGATACTCGAAGTCGGTCCCAAACCTCTACGCAGCAAAGCTACTATTTTAGGACCGGCTTTGATTGCTTTAAATTTTATTGATAACATTATGATTTCACTGTAAAAATTACTCATGGAAAATATACTTAGATACGCCTGTCCTTCTTGTTCGGCTGCGAACCTTGAATATATCTTTAGTTTGTTTTATATCTTCAGCTTAAATTTTACTCCCTTAAATTAAAAAGAAACTGGAATCCAGTTTCCTCCCCCATTGTCAATTGTCCTTTGTCCATTGCCAATTTTTTTAAACCTCTACCTCAACTAGCCAAGCAATCACCCAAGTTTCCACCTCCATCACAAGAGGGACAGACGCGTAATTGGCTACTTTTCTGTACTTTAGGCTTGATACTTTTGTTGATTTTAGTTTTTCTCCAATGATACTCAAAGTCGGTCCCGAACATCTACGCAGCAAAGCTACTTTATTTCAAAGAAAGTGGTTACCACTTTCATCCTGAACTCTTAACTATTAATTCTTAACTATTTAAGGGGACTGGCTAACTTTTTTATTTATTATAACTAAATTTGAAGAGTTACTCTTTATTTTATGGGTATACACCATTCGTGCCTGTCCCATTTGTTACGGCTGTAAACTTTGAATTTAACTTTAGTTAGATTCATCTCCCAAACTTAAATTTTAATCCCTCTAATTAAAAAGAAACTGGACTAGTGTCCAGTTTCCTCCTAAATTCTTAATTCCTAATTCTTAATCCTTAATTTAACTCTAGTTTCCTCCATAATTGTCAAATGTCAATTGTCCTTTGTCAATTATATAATTTGTTACGGCTGCACACTTTAAAAATATTATATATTTTCAGTTAAGAGTTAAGAGTGAATAGTTAACAGTTATTGTTATTACTATTCGATATGCTCCTAGTAATTCTCAACGTATTTTTTTATAAATTTGCAAGGCAAATTATATTTATAGATTAAAAAGAAAGTGGTTGCCACTTTCCTCCTAAATTCTTAATTCATAATTCCTAATCCTTAATTTTTTTATTTTATCCCCATAATAAAATAAGCAAAGAACCAGTAACTAACATTAATTTTATATCTCAACCTTAGACCTTACTTTATTAAAAATAAAAAAAGAGCTATCCTAAAGATAACTCTTTTCATATATTTTATTGTAGGCCTCTTGCCACTATTTCTGTAACAGCAAATGATGCAACATCATCAGCATATTTTCCTGGTCCAAATCCAGCATCATAACCAAGTTCTTTAGCTAACTCGTGAGTTATTCTTGGTCCACCACAAACTAATATAACTTTATCTCTTAATCCTTCAGCTTCTAAAAGCTCTACAAGATTTGTTAAGTTTTGTATGTGAACATCTTTTTGAGTTACTGTTTGAGAAACTAATAAAACGTCAGCTTTAAGTTCTATAGCTTTTTTAATAAATTCTTCATTTTCAACTTGGCTTCCTAAGTTGTAAGCATCTATCATGTCATATCTTTCAAGACCATAATGTCCTGCAAAACCTTTCATGTTCATGATAGCATCTATACCAACAGTATGAGCATCTGTTCCTGTACTTGCACCTATAATTACAACTTCTCTTTTTATATGTTCTTTTATATATTCGCCAACTTCTTTCATGTCCATTGTATCAACTTCTACAGTTTGTACATGAATTTCTTCATAGTTTACAGTATGAATTAATGACCCATAAACAACATAAAAAGTAAATTCTTTATCTAGTGCTTCATGATGAGCTACGTTAGGATCTTTAAGTCCCATAGCTTTAGCTAATTGTATTGCAGCTTCAACACCTTTTTCATTATCCTCAACTGGAAGGGTAAAACTTGTTTGCACTTTTCCGTCATTCATTGTATCGCCATAAGGTTTAAGTTTAGTCAAATCAAGAGTTTTATCAAAATCTTTATTCTCTGTTGAATATAATCCACCACTCATTATTTGTCCCCTCCTAACATTAATTCTATAAATGGGTTGAAGTAACCTTCTTCTCTTTCCACAACACCTTGAAGTCCTTTTCCACCATTGAAAGGTCTTCTGATTCCTGCAAATTTACCTTGTTCTATAGTAGTAAATAGACCTTCTTTTTCTATCTCATTTAGTAAATCAGCAGCTTTTCCTAGAACTTCTTCTACTCTTCTGTCCATTATTCCGTCTTTTTTGAATGTAACTTCGCTTCCTAAATCTTTCATTGTATTAAATATATATTTAGCATTTTCTATTGAAATAGCTCTATCACTCATAAATGGAGTGTGTATAGCTTCTGTTAACATTCCAAGAAGATGTAATTTTTGTCCTGTCATTATTGTAACCATGTTAAATAATGCATCTTGAACTTGTCCTTTAAATATGTCTCCAGTCATAAATTTAGTTGGAGGCATATATTTTAATGGAGCTTTTGGGAATATTTCTCTTGCCATTTGAGCTTGTGCAAGTTCATATAAAAATCCATTTTCAACATTTGGATTAATTTCAAAAGCATGTCCAAGTCCCATTTGTTCTTCTGGTAATCCTGCGAATAAAGCAAATTGCTCATTTATAAATTGAGAAGCTAAAACAGTATGTGCCTCTTCTACTGCATCTGCTGTTGTTAAGTAGTTATCTTCTCCAGTATTTATTATAACTCCTGCATAACCATTTATTATTCTTGAGAAATATTGATCTACTAGAGTTCTTTGCATGTTTATATCTCTAAATAGTATTCCATAAAGCGCATCATTAAGCATTACATCTAGTCTTTCCAATGCTCCCATAGCTGCGATTTCTGGCATACAAAGTCCTGAGCAGTAGTTACAAACTCTTATGTATCTGCCTAATTCTTCTCCAACTTCATCTAAAGCTTCTCTCATAAGTCTAAAGTTTTCTTGAGTAGCAAAAGTACCACCGAAACCTTCAGTTGTTACTCCATATGGTACATAGTCTAAAAGACTTTGACCTGTAGTTCTTATAACAGCTATTATGTCTGCACCTTGTTTTGCAGCCGCTTTAGCTTGTATTATGTCTTCATGTATGTTTCCTGTTGCAACTATAACATATAAATATGGACCTGTTTTATCACCAAATTCTTTTAAATAATCTTCTCTTTTTCCTCTGTTAGCTTTTATTGTAGTTACTGTTTCTTTAGCAATTTTAGATATAGCCATCTTTATTTCAAAGTCATCATGCATAGGTAATTTTGTTAAATCTAATTCACCTTTTGAAACTTTTTCTGCTATTTCTTGTGGAGAAAGTCCTGTCTCTACCATAGCATTACCAATAAATTTAGATGCTCCAATTCCTAAACCATTTCCATTTTTTATGTTCTCTACAACTACATTTGGTAGTGGAACCCCAAATTCATCTACATTATCAATTCCAAGTAATCTACAAATTGTTCTTTCAACTGCAACAGTTGTATGTCTATCTATAAACTCTTGAGTATCTTTAGCAATATTTTTTGCTGATTCTCTAGCTTTGTTTACAAGTTCCCAATTTAAATTTAATTTGCTTTCCATTGCCATACCCCCTATAAAATAATAATAATAATAATTAAAATTAAGAATTAAGAATTGAGAATTTTATTTTTATTAGACAAGAGACAAATGAAACAAAATGAAATTTTATTCCCAATTCTTAATTATTTCTAGCTTATGCCTTTTGTTCTTCATAAAATTCTTTTGCTATATCAACAATCTCATTATCAAGACCTAATAACATAGCTATGTTTAAAGCATCTTTAGGAACTTTATCTTCCTTTGATACCTTTTCTAATCTATATTCCATATGCTGTTGTATAGTCTCTACTGATTTTGTCTTATTTAAATCTATCTTATATTTTAGACTTTCAAAGTCCATATTTTTAAGTCCAATAACTTGGTAATGTTCCATGTTTTCTTCAACAATTCCATCATAATGAGTGGATATTAAACTAATAGTTGAAAAGTTATTTAAATATAAAGCTAAGGATTTTACAAGATAAAAACCTTCTTTTGGATTTGTTCCTCTAGCAAATTCATCTAATGCTACAAATCCATCTCCTCTTTTTACACATTCAACAACTTCTTTTAACTTTATAATCTCTGCTCCAAAAGTACTAAGACCTTTAGATATAGATTGCATATCATCAGATATGAAATGTATAAAGTCTAAAATTGGGAAGGTGGCCTCTTTTGCAAATACGAAAAATCCCATTTGTCCTAAAAACAAATTTAGAACTATAGTTTTTAAAGTTACACTTTTTCCTCCCATATTTGCCCCAGTTATTACTGTTGTGCCGCTTTTTATAGTAATTGTTTGATTGGTAAAATTCTTTCCTTTTTTATTTAAAACACTTTTTACTTCTGGATTAAAAGCCTCTACAAGTTCAATATTCATATGGTCTATAATATTAGGCCTTATAGCATTATAATCAATTGCCATTTTAGCTTTTGCTATTTTAAAATCAAGGATTCCTATACATTTTATGTTATATAATATGTTCTCTCCAAACTCTTTCAAGGATTTTGTAAGAGCTTGTCTTATTCTTAGTTCCTCATTTTCCTCTTCAATTACAAGTTTTAGTCTTTCTTCTTTTAAAGTACATACTGTATCATCATCATCTGTTGAAAATATCTTCTTTTCTATATTTGATTTTTTTCTTCTAACTTCTTTTAAATCATTGGAATAATCGTCATATATATAAAAAGTAGGTATATTCTTATCTTCTGGATCTAAAATTTTTATAACTTCTTTAAGAGAAATAAAGTTTATGGATTCAATTTGTAAATTTAAGTCTTCTATAATTATTTTTAGTTCTTCTATAATCATGGAAAAATATTTTATTTCATATAATTCTACTTCATCTAAAGTTTCTTCTTTTAGCATTCTTTTTATAGAATTCTTTATATCTTTTACTTTTCTTAAAAGTCTTTGTACTTCACTAAATTTATCTTTATTGTCATTTATAGACTTTATAAGCTTATCTAAATCATCAAGTTCAACAATTAAATTAGCTCTTTCATCTTTTTTATATGGTTTTAACTTCTTTTTTTCTTCTAAACCATAAAATGTTATAGTTTGTAATTGTTCCATAAGAAAATCAAAACCAATTTGTTTTTTCTGTTCATTATCTAAAAACTTCATTACTATACTCCTCCAATTACATCAAAAACAGGTATATCAAGTTCTTCTTTCAAAGCATCAACAAATTTCTGCTTATCAAACTCATATCCATATGGAGATTTTGGATTTGTTGTAACACACAAAACCTTTATAGGACTTAAAACCTTAATAACTCCTCCTTGTTTTGTAAATTTGTATAAATTATCTTTTGATAAAAATAATTTAGTTCCATCTTCACAAAGGAAAGTTATTTTTTTATAAAAATTAGTAGATTTCATAATTCCTTCTATAACGCTATCTGTTAAAACTCCTCTTATAAGGACATATGCTACGTTTTCATCTAAAAGTGATGATACCTCTTTTGCTGCTTCTAAAGAAGTTTTTATATTTAGAGATTTAAAAGTCAAATCCTTAAATATAATTCCAACCCTTTTATCTTCAAACTCTTCATTGCATATCTTTAATATATCTTCATTTGTTTCATGGGGTAAACTTAGAAGATTTACAGTATGCGAAGTTTCCTCAACAACTTTTCTCATGCTCCTTGAAAGTGCTGCTCCGGTGGATAAAATAGTAGCTTTTGTTATCGTGGGAGATGCAAAAGTCTTTCTACTTAAAGCACCATCAACAATTACTAAGTCGCATCCAAAGTCTAAAAGTTCATTTTTTATATCTGCCATATAAGAGTTTACAGAAGGACCTCCTAAATCGACATATCCGTCACTTAAAGCCCTACATATAACAATCTCACCCATTGGAGTGTGTATATTAGTAGTTTTTAAAATTTCTCTAGTTATATCGCTATTGAATAAACATTCTTTAGCTGTAGCTATAATCGTATTCTTTTCAACATAAATCCTTGGTTTTTCAGTTGCTGTAACTCTATCTAGTTCTTCTCCATCACGGCCAATTGAAGTTAATCCAAGAGTATACTTGCCCCTTGTATCTTCTAAAATTTTATTTAATGTAGTGGTTTTTCCTACATTTTTGTTCATGCCAATGATAGATAAACTTTCATAGCCTCTTATTAAATTTAAAATATTCACTAAACTCTCTAATTAAGTTAAATTTTAGAGAAAAGAGAGAATACTCTCTCTCCTCTTTTAATTAACTTTAATATTAGTTTGTTTTACATGAAGCAACTTCACCACAGCTACATTCGCTTCCAGCATGTCTTTTATTTCTTTCAAGACCTACTGGTTCCATAGCCATTGCTTCTCCATTTAATAATCCAGCAACTCCAACCTTATGAGTTTGTTTTTCGCCTCTGCAAGATTCGCAGTGACAATCAGATGTATAATCTGAAGGTTGAGTATAAGTAGTTATAACACCTTCAAAGTTTCTTAATATAACTTTTTCTGGACTTTGAGAAATAACGTAGTTTGGCATAACTGGTGTTTTTCCACCACCACCTGGAGCGTCAACAACAAATGTTGGAACACAGTATCCAGAAGTATGTCCTCTTAAAGCTTCCATTATTTCTATTCCTTTAGAAACTGGTGTTCTAAAGTGTTCTAATCCCATTGATAAGTCACATTGATAAATGTAGTATGGTCTAACTCTTATTTTTACTAACTCATTAACTAGTTTTTTCATAACATGAGCACAGTCATTAACACCTCTTAGTAAAACACTTTGGTTTCCTAGTGGCACTCCTGCATCTGCAAGCATAGCACAAGCTCTTGCTGAATCCTCAGTTATTTCATTTGGATGGTTAAAGTGTGTATTTAACCATACTGGATGGTATTTTTTAAGCATAGAAACAAGCTCTGGAGTAATTCTTTGTGGAAGAACTACAGGTGTTCTTGAACCTAATCTTACTATTTCTACATGTGGAATTTCTCTTAATTTACTTATGATATACTCTAAAGTTTTATCATCAACTAATAAACAATCTCCACCAGATAATAATACGTCTCTAACTTGAGGTGTATTTCTGATATATTCTATTGCTTTATCAATTCTTGCCATTGGCATAGCATCATCGCTTTGTCCTGCAAATCTTCTTCTTGTACAGTGTCTGCAATACATTGAGCACATATCAGTTATTAATAATAAAACTCTGTCTGGATATCTATGAGTAAGTCCAGGAACTGGTGAGTCTGTATCTTCATGTAATGGATCTTCAAGATCTGCACAAGATTTATTAAGTTCTAAAGCTGTTGGTATAGCTTGTTTTCTTATTGGATCATGTGGATCACTAGGATCAATTAATGATAGATAGTAAGGAGTTATAGCCATTCTTAAAGTTTTTAAGCATTGTCTAGCTCCTTCTTCTTCTTCTGCAGTTAAAGGTATGTATTTTTTTAATTCTTCAACTGTTTCTATTCTGTTTTTAACTTGCCATCTCCAGTCATTCCATTGCTCGTCAGTAACATCTTTAAATAATTCATATCTTCTATTTACCATGATTATTTTCCCCCATTATTAAAATATTTTTTCTATGCTTTTAAAAAATATTATTTTGACAACCCTGTTTTTACAATGTTTTTATTATTTTATAATTGAAACCAAAAATTTCCCTATATTATTAAAATAAATCTTCAATTATTTAATTAAGCGTATAGTTCTGTGAACATTTTTCTTAAGTTCTCATTTTCTCTTATTTCTTGAAGAGTTATTTCTGCATGTCCTATAGTATAGCCGTTACCAACCATCATAGTTACGTCTTTACCTACACCTTCAGCTCCTAAAGCTGCTTTTGCAAATCCTGTTGCCATTGAGAAGAAGTAAACTGTTCCTCCATCTCTAACAGGTAATATTGTTGACATTTCTGTATTTTGTACATTTACACAGTTAAATGAAACATCAACTTCTTTTCCATCATTATGAGCTAAAGCTTTTTCCATAACTTCAACTGGTTTAGTTGCGTCTCCTATAACTATTTCTAATGTTGGTCCAAAATCTAATTTTTTAAGTCTTGCAGCTTCATTTTCATCTCTAACTAATGCAATAACTTTTCCTGTTGGTCCAACTCTTTTAACTGCTTCATAACAGCAAAGCATTCCTGATTTACCAGCTCCACCTAGTATTACTACTGATTCACATGGTTTAACAAGTTTTGCAACTTGTGCTGGTGCTCCAGCTACATCTAGTGCAGCTAATGCTAATGTTTCTTCCATATCTTCTGGAAGTTTTGCATATATTCCACTTTCAAATAATACAGCTTTTCCTTTTATTTGAACTCTATCTATTTCTGGTTTAATGTCTATTATTTCTTCTATTTTTAATGGAGTTAATGATAAAGATACTAGTGTTGCTATCTTATCTCCAACTTTTAAATCTATTTTTCCATCTAATTCTTTTCCTATTTTTTCTATAGTTCCTATTAACATTCCGCCTGATCCAGTTACTGGATTTTGCATTTTTCCTCTTTCAGCAACTATTTCTAATATTTTAGCTTTTATTTTTTCAATATCATGTCCTGCTTCTTCTTCTATTTGTGTAAAACTAGCAGAATCAATATTTAAAGCTTGTACATCTATTAATATTTCGTTATCGTAGATGTTCATATCATTGCTTATTTTTAATGCTGGTTGTGGTAATACACCTTTTGGTTCTATAACTCTATGTGTTCCGTATTTGCAACCTTTATTCATAATTATCCCCTTTCAAAATCACGTTTTTTAACTACGTTTTTTCTATCCGTTTTTTATAATATTTCTCTATATAATTAAATTCCCCAAAATAACTATATTAAATTTAACCTAACCCTAATTTTTACCTTACTCACTTAGCGGTTTAAGGTTTAACAGTTCTCTAGCTTCAGCTGGTGTTGCTATTTCTCTGCCTAGTTCTTTTGCTATTCTAGCTACTTTTTCAACTAATTGAGCATTAGATTCTGCAGGCACACCTTTTGATATATATACATTATCTTCAAATCCAACTCTTACATGTCCTCCAGCAAGTATTGACATTGCAGCTAATGTAAATTCATTTCTACCTATTCCTGAAACTGTGTAAGTACTTCCTGACGGTATACTGTCCTTCATGAATAAGAAATCTCTCATGTCTGCGCTTATACCACCATTTACACCCATTACAAAGTTAAAGTGCATAGGTTTTTTAATATAACCTTTTTTTTCTAATCTTATTGCCATATCGATCATACCTTTATCAAAAACCTCTATTTCAGGTTTTACATTAAAAGCGATCATTTTTTCTCCAAATTCTTTTATTGTATTTTCTGTATTAACAAAAATTTCATCTCCACCGAAATTACAAGTACCACAATCAAGTGTTGCCATTTCTGGTTTCAATTCAACTGGTTGAAGTCTTTCTGCATTAGACATTCCAACCGCTCCACCTGTTGAAGGTTGAATTATTACATCTTTACATCTTTTTCTTATTTCATCAATGCAAGCTTTAAATCTCTCTTTACATTGAGTTGGTTTACCGTCATCTTCTCTAACGTGTAAGTGAATTACACTTGCACCTGCTTTATATGCTTTATAAGCTTCTTCCCCTATTTCTTCAACAGTGTAAGGAACATTTGGATTATTTTCCTTTGTTACTTCTGCTCCACATATAGCAGCTGTAATAATTAACTTATCCATATTTTTCCCCTCTTTTCAAAACACATTAATAATTTAATTTGGCGTCTGTATACACATACAAATAAATTATTGTTATTTTTTTAACAAGTTTTTTATAACTAAACGTTATCATAGTCTGTTTAAAATTTTACTTTATTCAGATAGTCTTTAGAACTTCCCTGTAATAAAGGTTTTTTCCATAATCTATTGATATTTTTAACCCTTTTAAACGTTCTTATTGAAATATTAATATATTAAACAATTTACTAAATCTTTTTATATAAAACTTTCATTCTATTTCTTATTTTCCTATTTTCTTTTTTTATCTTTTGGTACTACACAAGTTCCGCTAGCTTTACAAACAACTATTGGTTCTTCTAATACGTCACAAGCTGAATCATTTATATCTGGTCTTGGAACTATAACTTTTCTAGCTTCAAAAACCATTTTTCTTGAACTATTTCCTACTTTAACGATTTCGCCTACAGCTTCTATATAATCCCCTGCATAAACTGGTGCTAAAAATTCTACGCTATCATAAGCTTTAAATAATCCTTCATCACCATCATTAATGATTAATAACTCTGTTGCTACGTCTCCAAATAATTGTAACATACGAGCACCGTCAACTAAGTTTCCACCGTAATGTGCGTCATGAGCACTCATTCTCATTCTAATAATAGATTTCATATGTAATCCACCCCCATATAATAATTGAAATACAATGTTTTGTATAAAATAACTTTATACAAAATAAAAAAGCACTGAAAATTTCAGCACTTATCAGAGCATTATATAACATATTCTTTTAATTTCAAAAGATTATATAATACCCATTGATGCAATGAAATTTAACATAATTCATCACACAAATAGCGCACCATAAAATCTTATGACAGTTGCAGAAATATCCTTTCTACACCCAAGATTAAATTTAAGAACAATTTTAATCTTTCGGCAAATAAACCCTTCACAATTATTATCAGTGGTTCTTCACTTTATCACATAATTGTTAGCCTATTATTTGCTCCTCTATTTATGTACAATATTTAGTTTGGCTATAGAATAAATTCAAACGGTAAATTCACCGTCTATATATATTATAATATTCATTGTTTTAAAAATCAATATTATTTTCAGAAAATTTATTTTTGTTTCGACAATTTTAAGTTAAGTTAAGTATTTTTCGATTAATTTTTTATATATTTTTTTATATATTTGAAATTAAACAGCTTTTAGTTTAGTATCATTTTAATTTTTTTTAAATATTTTATCACTCTAAAGTTTTAAATCCTACCATTTTTCTATTATAATATCTTGTTTTTTACATATTACTTAATTTTTTACTTAAAATTATTGTGCCTCCTACAATACTCGATATCAGATACAATCCCTTTAGTTTTAATAATAATTTTAATTGTTAATTTTATAGGGAAATAATTTTTCATTTAAGATTATCATTTCATAAAATTATAAGTTAATGTTAAAATTTTAAACTTTATACCAAAAGCGAGACAGGGTTAAAATTAATTTTAACCCTGTCTCATTTCCTATTTCTAATTGTTTTTATTTATTTAATATCTAAAACCCTAAATATATCTTTTACTGTAACAGTTAAATTTACTTTTTTATCTTCACCATCTATTGTACCTATAAATTTATAAGTACCAACTTTATTGCTATCTAAAGCAGTGCTATTCCAAACAATATTAAATTCTTTTGTAGTATTATCACTCATTGTAGCTTTAACTGTTGTAGGGAATGTAAAATTATCACCTTTTTCTATTACTGCACTCATGTCATCTAGTTTTTCTATTACTGGAACTACTTTAACAGTTAAAGTAACTTCTTTACCCATAGCTACTCCAGTATAAGATTTTGTTCCTATTTTTGATGTATCAATTGATCTTACATCCCATTCAGCAAAAATTTCTTTTTCTCTTCCGTCCGTAAGTAATGCTGTCACCGTTGTAGGTAATTTAGCTTGTGACTTATGCTTTACTTCAATATCCTTATCTATAACATGCTTTATTTCACCATATCCCATTTCTTTTTTTAACGTATCCATTACAGAATCATTTATTACAGTTGGTCCACCTAATATGTATATTTCTTTTGACATTTGACCTCTTATATATTCAAAATTATCATTTTCTATAACACTTCCATTTGTTAATATTAATGGTGAATTAGTTTTTCCCGCTAATGCACTACCTGCTAATGCGTCAGGATAATTCATACCAGTTGCAACATAAGCAGTATCAAAACTTATGTCACTAATAAATTTTTTAAATATATTAGCATTTGTTTCAAATCTGTTTGCACCTGAAATTCTTTCTACATTTTTAAACTCATTTGCTACATTTTCAGAAACTGCTGATGTTCCTCCAATTACATAGCTTTTTGAAATACTATTTTCTGATATAAAGTTTTTCACTTCTGATGCAACAGAATCCTTAGGTGTTAAGATTATTGGCATTTGTAAATTAGACGCTATAGGTGCTATTGAAAGTGCATCTGCAAAACCCATACCATCAGAAACTGTTATACCATTTTGCACTCCAATTTCTTTTGCTATACTTACAGAAGTTTCATACCTATTAAGTCCTTGTATCCTTCTAATTTTTCTACCAAACTTATTTAAACAATTTTCAACATTAATATCTATAACAGCAGTTCCACCAACTATAATTATTTCATTAGGGTCTAATCTACTGATTTCATTTAAAACACACTGTGGAACTTCATTAGATTGAGTTAGTAAAATTGGTGCATCATACTTTCCTGCAAGAGGAGTTGCTGAAAGTGCATCTGCAAAACCATTTCCAGTAACTAAAATTACTGTATTACTTCCCTTTGCCCATCCTTTTTGAGATATACCTACAGCAGTATCATATCTATCACAGTTTGGAATATTAGGTATTCTTTCACAAATTACAGGTTGTACACTTTTACTTTTACCAAATAAATCAAAAGCTTTAACATTTACAGGCATTACCGAAACTGTAGCCATAATTCCTATTAGAATAATGGATAAAAATTTACTTCTCTTTATCATTTTCATACTCCTTACTTTTATTTTAATTTTACTTTTTTTTTAATTTAAAAATAACAATAACTATCTTCTATATTAGATTTTACCATTTTTCGCAAATTATCTAAAGTCTTTTATGTAATAATCTATTTCTCTACATTTATTTCATAGCTCAAGGCTTTTCAGTTAAGAGTTAAGAGTTAATAATTTATAGTTATTACTATTCGCTATGCTCTTAGTAATTCTCAACCTATTTTTAAAATTTAGTTCTGTTAACAAAACATAAGTAATCAATTCCTCCAAGTTCTACCTCCATCACAAGAGGGACAGGTTCATTTGTGGCTACTTTCTTCGTTTAAATTGTAGATTCCACAATTGCTGTATTCCCATAATAAGACAAGTAAAGAACCAGTACCTAGCCTTGCAGCTCAAGTACTGGTTCTTTGCTCGGTAATTTATTTTATTTAGCCTTTTTATTAAGTACTAGAGTTTTTTATGGTGATACAACTAAGTGAACCTGTCCTTCTTGTTACAGCTGCATACTTTAAAAATATTATATATTTTTAGTTAAAAGTTAACAGTGAATAATTAACAGTTGTGGTTATTACTACTCACTTCGTTCCTAACTACTTTGTACAAAAAAAGGTAACCTACAAAGGTTACCCTAATTTATTATTCTAATATTTTAAATACTGTTAAAGTACAACCAAATGGTACATTACATTGGCAACTTCCAATTACTAATGGAGAACAACCTATATTAACAAGTTCTAATTCTCCACATTCTCTTACTTCAAATATTGCACTTCCACAAGTTGACTCTCCACCTAAATTTCCTGCACTTGAACCAACTATTTCTCCATTTAATACTAATGCTACTGCTGATGGACATTGTCCTTGATTAGTTACATTCCAGCTTGCATAGTAAAATCCAGGAGTATCTAATGGTATTCTATTTGTTGGAACTTGTATATCTTCATGACCAGTTAATGCTAATAATGTATTAAACATTATTGGATTATTTGGTCTTACTGTTTGACAAGTTTCCTCTCCTGAAAAAGCTAATGTTACTCCAACACCACCTGGAATTGTTCCCGGAGGGCCTTGTGGTCCTTGTGGTCCCATTGGGCCTGTTGCTCCTGTTGCTCCTCTTTCGCCTCTTTCACCTCTTGGACCTTGTGGTCCCATTGGACCTGTTGCTCCTGTTGCTCCTGTTTCTCCTCTTGGTCCTTGTGGTCCCATTGGGCCTGTTGCTCCTCTTGGTCCTTGTGGTCCCATTGGACCTGTTGCTCCTCTTTCTCCTCTTTCACCTTGTGGGCCTATTGGACCTCTTGCCCCTGTTGCCCCTGTTGCTCCTCTTTCTCCTCTTTCGCCTCTTTCGCCTCTTGGTCCCATTGGACCCATTGGTCCTGCACAACCTCTTGGACCTCTTTCGCCTCTTGGTCCTTGTGGTCCTTGTGGTCCCATCGGTCCTATTGGGCCTTGTGCGCCTCTTGGTCCTGGATTTCCTTGCGGTCCTCTTGGTCCTACTAAATTATCTGGACATGGACAGCAATGATCGTGGTGATGGTGACAATCATCATGATTAGGTCTACAACAATCATTATTATTGTTATTGCAATTGCCATTCCAATAATAATTGCCATTTCCACAATTATTATAAGCACAAGATTCTTCTACATCGTAATTTTCTATAGTTTCATCTTCTATAATTTCATTTTCTGTAGTTTCAGTATAATTATTTCCTTGTTGTTCATTAATAAAATTAACTATAGCTTCTAGTTTTTTTCTAGTATTATAATCTAACTTATTAACATCAATAGGTGATTTAAAACTCATAACACATATCTCCTCCTATAGTTCTCCATTAAACTACAAGTAGTTGTAATGTTTTCTCTATATACTATGACGATATTATTTAATTTGTTACATAATAGGTAATTACAATAAGTTTAATATAAATACTTGCTAAACTGTTTAATTCTAAAACTTCACATATATAAAATATTAAATTTAATCTTGTTTAAAAAAGATATATTTCATTAAAAATTGCAGAAGTTAACAATTCAATCACTACTTATTAAAAATAATATCTATTTAGGCATATGAGAAGAAATAAGAAATCAAAGATTCGAAATATATTTGTCATGAAACAAGGCTATAAAATCTAATCATAGTGGGTATATATCTAAATTTTCCGAAAACTAAACAGGTGAAGATTGTTATTTATATCTTTCTCAAGAAATGCTATCTAATCCATCTAAAGAAGGTGAAGTTTTTAGCGATTATATTAATGAAGTAAAAGAAAACACAATGTTATTTTTAAAAAATCATAAATAAAAGAAAACTGATTAGAAGTCAACGCTTCCAATCAGTTTTCTTTTATTTTATTTGTATTATTACATCTTTATTATTAACTGGGTTTTCTTTTCTCCTAAATTTAAAATCAAACCTTTCCATTTCAATCTGCGCTCCATCATATGAGTTCTTAGATGAAATTCCCTCAACAGTTAATTCATAGATTCCATTTGCTTCCAATTCATCTTTTAATGAAAGAACTATTCCACCTTCTCTTTCTCCATCAAAATTTATTGCATTAATGTTCACATATGTTTCATTACCATCAGAATCTATGTGTTTTAAAATATAATGAGAACTATCCTTTACAGTATTATCCATTGCTTCACTAAAATTAAGTTTTAAAATTTTATAACCATCTAATACTCCTGAAACCTCTAAAACTTGTGGTTTAATATCTTTTATTTCAATCTCAAATTCAGTTTCACTAACACCTACACCTGTTTTATCTTTTACATTTTTAACTTCAAGGATATATTTTCCATTACTTTTGAAATCCTTCGTTTTTAATATAGCACTACACCCTGTATTGGAATCTTTGTATTGAATTGAATCAATTCCTACACTTTCTGCTTCACTAGTATTATCTGTAAGCTTAGTTAAAACATAATTTCTTGTATCTCTAACACTTGCTGAATCCATTTTTTCTTTAAAATCTACTGTGATTTGTTTAGATCTTGTATTTGATTCATTTAATGTAGCCTTTATAACTTCTGGTCTTTTAATTGTATTAGTATGCAATGATACTTTTTCTGTCAATAATTCTACTCCTGTTGAATCTTTAACTCCTCTAATTGTAAGAGTATAATCCCCTTCTTCAGTTACTGTTTTAGTAACAATTGTTGCCACTCTAGTATTTGGATCATATTTTACACTTTCAATCCCAATTGAAGCATTATTTTCTGAACAAATTAATGAGTAATTTCTAATATTTTCAACATCCTTACTATTCATTGTTCTATCAAACTCAACTCTTATAACAAATTTATTTACATCTGATTTATCTGGATTATCATATGGAACTGGTCGTATAATATTAGGTCTATTTAAATTAAGTACTAACTTAGTATCATATTGCTCCATAATATTTCCTACAGTATCTTTTATACCCTTTATTGTCATATTGCATGTACCATCTAAAGCAATATTTTCTATAACTAGTCTTACACTATCTTTTGTAAGATGATTGAACTCTATATCCTTAATCATTTTAGAATCAGTTTTTCCTGTTGAGTCTTTAATTATATAATTACTAACAGTTGTAGCTGATTTTTCATCCATCTGCTTACTAAATGTTATATCTATAAATACTATATTAGATGCAGAAGTGTTAGTAATTTCAAAATTTATTACCTTTGGTTTTGTCGTATCTTTTAAACTTATGGTTTTAGAATATGGATCCATTATATTATTTGATAAATCTCTAATACCCTTTACTTCTAATTTATAATTAGATGTATCATTAACACTTGGAGTTATTATGTTAACTTCACTAGGTACTGCTTTATCAAACTCTATTTTTACAATTCTAAGTTCATCTCCATTTTTATCTGTTATTTTATAATTTTTTATGTTTCTTGCATCTTCTTCATTAATATCTTCACTGAACTTGATGGTGATTTTTTTCTTAACTCCATTTGCACCTGTTCCATCAGCAAAATCTAAAACACTTATATTAGAAATTTTAGGTTTTACTTTATCTGTTACCATATCTTTTACTGGTATATCTTTTCTATCAAAACCTATTGTAATGTTTTTTCCTACAACATTACTTATTTTACCTTCTAATGTACTTAATTTACTGTCTGTCAAATCAGATTTAAATGTAAGTTGAACTTTATCATATCCATCTATACATTCTGATTTTATTATATTAGTTCCTAATATCTCATAGTTTTCTTTTATATTAGCTGGAGATTCTTTCACTATTCCATTAAACTCCAATATTATATTTCTTCTATTTAGTATAGTCATACTTTTAACTTTTGTAGCAATTCTATTATCAAATATTTGAGCAGAATCTAATAAAATATTGTTTTCTACCATTCCTCCAACACCTACAACTTCATTAGCTGTTATACCTTTTAAATAACTTTTCTGAGATGATAATATTTTATTTGATACTAAAAGTAACGGTGATGATTTTTTAGCTGCTAAAGGTCCTGTAGTTAGTGCATCTACTGTTCCTGGTGGCGTTCCTTGAGCAACATATACATTATCATATTCTAAATAAAAATTAAATTTATCTAAAACTTTTAAATTAGTATCATACCTATCTTTTCCATATATCCTTTCAATTCTTGGTAAATCTGCAACTGTTTTATCATCTATAGTTTTGTTTGAAGCTATTACATATGTATTGTCTGGATATTGTCTATTTATCCAACTTTTAATATTGCTCTGCATTTCTTTTTTAGATGTAAGTAGCATTGGCATATTGTTTAATGCAGCCAATGGCGCAACTGAAAGTGCATCTGCACCTTGAGTGCTTTCCTCTCCTGATATAACCATAATATTATTTATATTTACAAACTTACTCAATTCTTTTGCCACTTCAAGTGAAGTATCATATCTATTAGCTCCACCTAACCTAGATACTTTTATACCCATGCCTTTTATTTCTTTTTCTACCTTAGTGCTTACTGCTCCGGTTCCCCCTATTATATAAACTCTTTTAGCTCCTAATCTTCTTAACTCGTCTTTTGTATCAGTAGGTAAATTTTCTTGACTTGTAAGTAAAATAGGTCCGTCTACAGCTTTTGATAGTGGTGTACTACACAAAGCATCTGCAAATCCTAACCCGTTTGCTATTATAGCAACATCAGTATTTTTCCAACCTTCTTTGCTAACTTCCACTGCCGTAGCATATCTATCCTTGCCATATATTTTTTTCACATCTGTTCCAATATCTACTGCAGCAAAAGTAGGTATTGAACTCATTATTATACTTAATCCTATAATAAATGAAGACAAAATTTTAAAACATCGTTTCAAAACTTTCCCCCTCCTAACATAATTAGTTATAATTAGAATTTAAAATTCTAATTATAACTTTTATCGTAAAATATATAAATTTATTAAGCTATAATAGAAAAATGTACTAAATTAATCTTTTATCCTATAAAAAACATACAAATAACCATAATTTCTATACCTAACATTACCTTCATTTGAATAGGCAATCCTCTAACCTTTAATTTATAGCTTTTCATCTTCCCTTTAAATCTGTCTTTTAACTTTTTATCATTATATCCAATAAATGCACCACATTTATCGCAATAGCTTGTAACCCTTTTAACTTTAGTACCACATTTAAAACATATCACAAAAATCCCCCCTGCCTTATGAATTGTTCTATATGCAGCATTAGAATAATATATATTTATACTTATTAAAAATTTCAACTTTTCACTAAATTCTTTAAATTTTAAGGTTAAAATATCAAATAAAATTTTAAGAATATATGTTACATATTCTTAAAATTTATTATTACAAAAGCTTGCCAACAAAATGACAAGCTTTTCTTTATAATATAAAAACAATTTTTTCATAACAACGTTTACAAATCGAT
This sequence comes from Clostridium sp. ATCC 25772, assembly GCF_001573875.1. Classification (NCBI taxonomy): domain Bacteria; kingdom Bacillati; phylum Bacillota; class Clostridia; order Eubacteriales; family Clostridiaceae; genus Clostridium; species Clostridium sp. ATCC 25772. The sequence continues at coordinate 41,079 of NZ_LFRG01000017.1, read as the reverse complement.
TATAACTCTATATATTGGTAAAAGCAATACTTTTAGATAGAGCTTACGTACCACTAATTTACTTTACTATTTATCCTATCTAACGCTTTTTATCAACACTAAGATATTGGATTCTACAGTTTTAATTAATATTCCTTAAAATTAATATCCTACTTAATAACATTAAGTAGGATATTAATTATCTTTGAGATTAATTTAGTAAAGCTTTTCTTTCTGTTTTCTAAAAATTACTCTTAGTCACATAACTGAAAAGTTACCTATTGCGTTAGTATAATATTTGTATTCGGTTATAATATATATTTTTACTACAATTTAACTATATCATATGTCATTATATTAATTTGTCGAAACTTGTAGCGTAATCTTATTTTTTTTATTTTTTTATTTGACTTTTTATTTTTTTATATGACTTTTTTCTTTATTATTAAATCTTAAAATTTATTTTTTATTTTTTTACATATTATAAAGTTTCCTATTTTTTAACTTATTTTAAAACTACATCGATATTTGGTGATTATTTTACTAAATAATTGAAAAATATATTTTTATATAATTTAAAAATTGACTCAAAATAAAATATTATTTTGAGTCAATTTTTCAAATTTAAGATATTATATTATTTAACCTTAAAATGAATTTGTTGCATATTCATTGAAAAGTTTTCAATATTTCTTATTCCATCAACAGTTAAAGTATAATTACCATCAGTTACATTACTTAAATATAATGTTACTGTTGATTTTCCACTGCCATAGTCATATTTAATTTCATCAATATTATGATCATTGCTAAACCCATCATAAACAAGTTTATAATTTCTGGAATCTGTAGCATCATCTTTATTCAACTCTTGATTAAAGTTAAATTTAACTATACATTTTCCATCACTACCTACGTTGCTTACATATATATTATCAGTATCTATTACTTTTGGTTTTTCAACTATTAAATTTCTTAATTCAAGTTTAGTTCTTGCAATAGTATTACCTGATAAATCTGTAACTCCTGAAACCTCTAAAGTATAATCTCCATCATATTTTAGATTTATAAGATCTACAGTTACTCTATCCCTAGAATATTCATCAAAAATAGGTGGAGTAACAGCATCATTTATAGGTTTTCCTTGAGCATCTAACAGCCTATAATTTCTAGTTTGCGTTGACATTATCTTATCTACTTTTTTATTAAATATAATATCAACTTTTTTAGAATTATAATATTCTCCAGTTCTAACTTTATATTCAATAACCTTTAATGCACCTGTATCAAATATATCGATATAGTTACTATATGGTTCCATTATATTTTCTGCAAGGTCTTTAATTCCGTCAATTTCTATTAAATATCTACCTGCATAATCTAAGCTTTCTGTATATAAAATTGCCTCGTCTTCTGTTTCCTTATTGAATACAATGTCGTTTACTCTTAAATAACTTCCATCTCTTCTTTTAATTCTATAATTTTCAAATCTTCTTGCATCTGACTCCATAACTTTTTCAGAGAATTTAACTAAAAGTTTATTTCCGCCTTCTTCTATAGTATCTAAAGGTTGTACATATAAAACTCTTGGTTTATCTCCGTCAGTTACATTATCTTCTATATTAGTATTACCTTTATTAAATATATAGTTCATATTTATTCCTAATATATTTTCCGCTTCACCTTCAAAGTTTAAAAGAGCACTCTTATCTAAATCGTATTTTAATCTTAAAACAACAGTTCTATAATCTGGTTGTATTGTTGCTTCTTGAACCATACTTCCGCATATAGTATAGTTATTTTTTTTGGAAGCCTCATAACCATTAACAATTCCATTAAATTCAACTGTTATTCTTCTCTTATCATTTATAATAACTTTACTTACACCTGTTGCTATTTCTCTATTTAAAACTCTACCTACTTGGTATATAGTTTCATCTTTTAGTTGTCCACCAATAGCAGTAAGATGTGTTGGTGTATATTTTGATAAGAACTTTTCTTGTGTTAAGTCTAAAGTATCACTAACTAAAACTAGAGGATTTCCCTCTCTAGCAGAAATTGGTCCTGCTGTTAATGCATCAATTACTGATGATTTTTCTCCTTTAGCCATATAAACACTATCAAAGTCTAAATAGTTACTAAACTCTTGTAATATTTCTAAATTAGTTTCATACCTATTTCTACCTTCTAACCTTTTTCCATTTGGCACTTGTTTAAACACATTATTAGAAAGTGCAGTAGTTCCACCTATAACATAAGTTGCATGTACGTGTTTGCTATTTAACCATGTTCTAGATGATGATGTCATAGAATTTTTAGGACTTAATATTATTGGCATTTTAGCATCTCCAGCAATAGGTGCAATAGATAATGCATCTACCCCCTGAGACACCTGTTCACCAGATGCAACTACCACATCTTTTACAGTGTTAGTTTTATTTATTTCCTTTGCAACATTTAGTGATGTTTCATATCTGTCACTACCGCTAATTCTACTAACAGCTAGTCCCATATCTTTTAGTTGGTTTGCAACATTAGTACTAACTGCACCAGTTCCTCCAACTATATATACTCTTCTTGCATCTAAACGTTCAATTTCTCTTTTCGTTGAAGTAGGAAGAGATGTTTTATCTGTTAAAAGTATCGGTGCATCTAATGTTTTAGAAAGCGGTGCACTACATAATGCATCTGCAAAACCAAAACCATTAGCTATAATAACATAATTACTATATCCCCAACCATCTTTGCTAACTTCAACAGCAGTGCTGAATCTATCATTTCCATGTAATTTTTTCATTCCCATTAAATCATTATTAGCTGCAAAAACTTCTATAGAACTTAATGTAGAACCTAAAACAATAGTTGAAATCAACAAAAGGTTGGCAGCAAGCTTTAACCTTTTTCTCATAAATTTTCTCCTTTCAAAGAATATGTAAATATTTAAAATTACTTTATAAACAAAATCAATACAATAACTTATAAAAATTATAATATCATACTTATTTTCCTTTAGTTTACTATAAAAACATATCAAATCCAAGAATAGCATATAATAATTTTTATAATTTAACTTCTCCTTAAATTATCGAAAGATGAGATTTTAAATTAATACATAAAATAGTAATTTAAAGAATTTAGTGAAACTTCTAAGTAATTAATTCTCAACATATTTTTAAATCTTAACGCTTAACTATCTTAAGGACCGGCTTAGATTAATTTAGGTTTTATTGATAATCTTTCGATTTCACTGTGAAAATAACTTATGGAAAATATACTTAGGTACGCCTGTCCTTCTTGTTACGGCTGTACATTTAGGTATTAACCTTCGCTTGGTTCTATATGATGACCTTAAAATTTAATCTATTAAGATATTTATCTATAGTAAAGTAAACCTCCTAAATAAGAACTTTTTCTAAGTATGGCTCCATCACAAATGGGACAGGCACGGTAAATTAATTTTCTTTGCTAACATCTGATACTCTCCTAACTTTACATTTTTCAACTACTAAATCAAAGCCAGTCCCGAACATCTATGCAGCAAAGCTGCTATTTTAGGACCGGCTTTGGTTACTTTAGATTTTATTGATAATCTTTCGATTTCACTGTAAAAATAACTTATGGAAAATATACTTTGGTACGCCTGTCCTTCTTGTTACGGATGTACCCTTAGATATTAACCTTCCCTTAATTCTATATAATAAATTTTAAATTTCCTCTATTAAGATATTTATCTATAGTAAAGTAAACCTCCTAAATAAGAACTTTTTCTAAGTATGGCTCCATAACAAATGGGACAGGCACGATAAATTTATTTTCTTCGCTAATACTTGATGCTCTCCTAATTTTATATTTTTCAACTACTAAATCAAAGCCAGTCCCGAACATCTATGCAGCAAAGCTGCTATTTTAGGACCGGCTTTGGTTGCTTTAGATTTTATTGATAATCTTTCGATTTCACTGTAAAAATAACTTATGGAAAATATACTTTGGTACGCCTGTCCTTCTTGTTACGGCTGTACATTTAGGTATTAACCTTCGCTTGGTTCTATATGATGACCTTAAAATTTAATCTATTAAGATATTTATCTATAGTAAAGTAAAACTTCTAAATAAGAACTTTTTCTAAGTATGGTTCCATCACAAATGGGACAGGCACGGTAAGTTTATTTTCTTCGTTAACATCTGATGCTCTCCTAACTTTACATTTCTACCTAAAAAATCAAAGCCAGTCCCGAACCTCTACGCAGCAAAGCTACTTCATTTCAAAGAAACTGGTGATCCAGTTTCATCCTGAACTCTTAACTTTTAACTATTAACTCTTAACTATTTAAGGGACTGGCTAACTTTTCTTACTTATGGTAATTAAATTTAAAGAGCTGCTCGCTATTTTATGGAGCTATATTAGTCGTGCCTGTCCCATTTGTTACGGTTGCAAACCCTGAATCTAACTTTGTTTAATTTAACATCCTAAACTTAGAATTTACTCCCTTAAATTCAAAGAAACTGGTAGTCCAGTTTCATCCCTAACTTTTAACTGTTAACTATTAACTCTTAACTATCTAACTCCAGTTTCCTCCACCATTGTCAAATGTCAATTGTCCATTGTCAATTCCTAATTAATTGTCTCTTGTCAATTTTTCAAACTCTCTAGTCATTAATTACAATAAAAAGTACCTAAATGATAAATCACTTAGGTACTTTTATGTTTTTTATTTACTTTCTGTTGATTTCTCTGGAGTTTTATCTTCTACCTTTAACTTAATATCTGAAGAATCTCTTAAATTTTCTCCACTTACATCTTCTATAAATGAATATTTATTATTTTCATTCATAAAGAATATCGGTTCAGCTTTTAGTTTTACTTTTCCACTTTCAATATATTTTTTAAATTCACCATCTTCAATTTTCATAGTGACAACCTTTTTATTTTCTGAATTGTTCGGATTATTTATTGTAGGATATTGATAATTTCCTACAAATATATTATCTTTACTAGTGAAAAATTTAATTGAGTTAAACATCCTTTTATTCCAATCACTACTATCAACATCTATATCACCATTAAATATCAACTCTAAAGTACTATCATCTTTGTAAAATTTAGCCTCAGTTAATGTAGTGTTACCTTTATCTATTTCATCTACACTGAAATTTCCTTGTTTATCTAATTCAATTGGTTTTTCACCTTTTTCTTTAATCTTAATCTCCCATCCTCGTCCATCTAATATCGGTGATGAAGACTTTCTTGGATTTAAAGTAATATTCTCAGCAGTCATCATATATTCTAAGAATCTTTGAGATGTTTCATTGTTCCCAATTTTTAAAGGTATAGTTACAAAGCCATCATTGTTGTTAATTATTTTATCTATATCTGGATAATATGCCAGACTTCCTTTATTACTACTTTTAAATTCTATAGAATTAAATAGATTTTTAATTGTATTCTCATTAATAGGATTAGAAAAGCTAAGCTCTAATTGTTTTTTATTATAATCATAAGTTGCACCTTTTAATTCTGTTTCCATATTTTCTTTCAACTCAACCTCTGTACTATATTCATTAACTAATTCTTTTCTACCTTCAGCTGAAACAACATTTTTAACGATTACCTGAGCCTTTTGCTGAGTATTTACTGTACTTCTATCTATAACAGCTGTTACGATATTATCATTTATACTAATAGATTTATTGATAGCTGTATTGTCACTTAATGTAATTTCTACATTACTATGATACATTCTTGGTTTTTCGCTAAACCAAATTTCTAACACATTATCATGTCCTTTTTGAATAGTCTTTATATAGGCTATATCAAGTTCTGTTCTAGTTATTTCATTCGCTTTTCCTTCTTCAGATTCAACACCATTTTTATCCTTTTCATACCCCATGTGTTGAAGTTTCAAATCTTTTCCTGCCATCATAGATCTAAATTTATCTGATATATTAAACGTATAGGTTATAGTTTTATTATCTGCACTTATATCTACAGTAGGTATTCCTGATATATCATGATTATCATATTTAGTTTCATTAATTGTTGATGTCATTTTATATTTCTTAGTAAAATCACCATCTTCTTCCAACTCTTTTTTTGATGCAATTTGCATTGGCTCACTATATACAATAGTTAATTTTCCAGTTGATGCTTCATATCTTTGCTCCACCACATATGGCGCAGTATTATCTCTCACAGTTACCGTTCCTTTAGCTTCTTTTAAAACCCTTCCACTTTGAGCTTTTATGTTATTAATATTTAAAGTAGCATTCCATTCTGGTTTATCACCATTTGTATTCCCTACATTTACAGTACCATCTCCAAATGTAACTTTTGCTACCATAAGGTTCTTTACCTTGTTTGCTTCATCTTCTATAAAGTCAATTTTTGTAGCCTTTTTAGCAATTTCTCCATTGTCATCACTAAGACTAAAACTTTCTAAAGATGGTGTGTTTATTTTTTCATTAAAATAAACTAAAAATATATTTTCTCCAGGTTTTCTACCCACATTCTTATCTGTATATATCTCTACTTTATCTACTTTAAAGCCTTCATTTATAGGTTTTATATGAATTTTTTCAGGTCCATATTTTTCTTGAACATTTCCTGCAAAGTCTTCAGCTTTTTCAACTGATATTTGATAATCTTCACCATTTGGTTTATCAGGTTTAACTAATCCATGGCTTTTTATAGCTTCATAACTTATTTTTGCAGTATCTCTAGTTAGTGTATCTAACGTGATTTCATTTGATTTAAACGTGGTGCTTCCACTAATATACCCACCAGTCATAGTTACATTGGCTATTGGATAATTTTCTTTATCTATTGGTTTATCCTTTATAGGTTCTGAAAATCTTATTATGATTTCTCCAGTTCTTTCATCATATCTTATTGATGTAACTTCTGGTTTCTTTGAATCTTTCAACGTCAATGTTTCATTATATCTAACTATGTTAGCGCCATCTGTAGTTACAACATTTTCTGTTACTAAAACATTATATTTACCTTCAAAAAATTTATTATTATTAAAATCCCTTTTTATAACTAGTGTTCTTCTATCTGGCGATAACTTACCATATAACTCATCACTAAAATCTATATTACTATCTGTTTTGTTATCTCCTACAGAAGTTATAGAAATATTATTTTTTAATATCTTCCCATTTCCATCTAAAACTGTGCTTACATTTATTGGTGATGCAAATACTATTTCCATTTCTTTAGAATTAATTAGTTTTACACTTTCAACTTTTCTTTCCTCACTAGGTTTTACAAGTCTAATATTTTGATTGTATCTAACCATTTCTAATCCTCTATAGTCTGTTGCCCCACTTACTGCAACTTGTACAGTCTTACCTATAGCTTCAAGTTCATTTAATTTTTTTCTATTTAATACAATTTTATCTTTAGTATTACTAAAAGATACATTTTGATCTTCTGTTACATATTTTCCGTCTATAGTTATATTAGGAAATTTTTTAATAGGTTCAGTAAAGTTTATTGTTAATTCTCCATAAGTATCATTATAAATAACACTTTCTACCTGTGGTGCTATTTGATCTACTATTCTAAGTCTTTCCACATAAGGCTCTAATGATAATCCATCTTTTGTTTTCACCTTATCAGATACTCTTATATCATAAGTTCCATTAAATATTTTTCCCTTACTAATATCTCTTGTTATTGTTAAAGTTTTCTTATCGCTTTCAAGTCTTGCATAAAACTCATCTAAACCATCAATATCTCCTTCTATTGTATGGTCATCAGTTGCAGAAATATCTATTACATCTCTTTTTAACTTTCCATTATATATAACAGTACTTTCATCTATCGGTGAACCAAAATGTATTTGAATTTGCTCACAGTTCTTATAATCTACAAATCCTACCTCTGTTTCCCCTACATTTTTAAAATTCAATGTAAAATTTACTTTTTCTACAGCCTTTCTATTTAGTCCATATCCAACTTCTGTTAAGAGTTTTGAGTTTCTTGATTTTAAATATTCTTCTTGAGTACCATGTAACTCTGTACCCAACAATATAACTGGTGAATTTTCTTTAGCTGCAACTGAACCTGCTGCTAATGCATCTACTAATTGATTTTGATTTAAGCTACCATCTTTAGCTAAATAAACATTGTATAAATCATTAGTATTAAAGAAATATTCTAAAACTTCTGCATTGGTTTCCCATCTATTTTGGCCAAATAATCGCTCTGAATTATTTAGTTTATTTTCTACATCAACAGAAATAGCTGCCTTTCCACCTATAATATAGCTTTTACTTATCTTTTCATCATTCATCCATTTTTCTGAACGCCATAAGTCATCTCTTGAAGATAAAATTATAGGTATATGTCTACTAGCTGCCGGTGATGCTACCGATAATGCATCTGCTAATCCTGTTATGCCATTTACAACTGCAACTTCACTTATATCTTCTTTCTTGTCCATTTCCTTAGCTACATTTAATGAAGTTTCATATCTATCTGAACCTGCAATTCTATAAACATTGCATCCAAGTTTTTTTAAATCGTTAACAACACTATCTGAAACTACACTTTTTCCACCTACAATATAGACATTAGAAGCCTTAAGTCTTCTTATTTCATCTCTAGTATCAAAATTTAAACTATTTTTTTCTGTTAAAAGTATTGGTGCATCCTTCATTTTTGCATAAGGTGTTGCCGATAATGCATCAGCTATTGATGTTCCATTTACTAGTACAACATTACTTGCTCTATTAAAACCATACTCACTAACTTTGACTGCTGTTTCATATCTATTTTCTCCTGCTAATACATACTTTTGTGTAGATGCAAAAGTTGTACCACTAGAAAAAACTAAACATCCAGCTAAAATCATAGCCAATATGTTTCTTTTCTTCAATCAAATCCCCCCATTGGTAAAACTACCTCTTTATTTAAGAATTAAATAATTTAGTATTTATATTAATATTTAATTCTTACCCTATATTATCGGAATTTTTATAGAAAATTTTATACAAAACTCACTATAAATTGAAAATACTTCCGAAATTCAAAACTCCAATATTAAATATTGGAGTTTAAAGAAACCAAATTTCAGTTTCAACCCTAACTCTTAACTATCTCAGGGACTGGCTAACTTTTCTTACTTATGGTAAGTAAATTTGAAGAGCTGCTCGCTATTTTATGGAGCTATATTAGTCGTGCCTGTCCCATTTGTTACGGTTGTAAACTTTGAATTTAACTCTAGTTAGTTTTATATCTCAAACTCAAAATTTACTCCCTCTAATTCAAAGAAACTGGCAGTCTAGTTTCGACCAACATTGTCAAATGTCCATTGTCCATTGTCAATTTTTTTAAACTCTTTATATCAACTAAGCAAGCAAATCCTTACAGTATTAGATCCATCACAAGTGGGACAGGTTCATTTGCGGCTATTTTCTTCGCTTAACTGTAGATTCCACAAATACTCCATTTCCATAACAAAATAAGCAAAGAACCAGTACCTGATAAATACGCTGCTTTGCAGCTCAAGTACTGGTTCTTTGCTTGGTAATTTATTTTATCTAGCCTTTTTATTGAGTACTAGAGTTTTTTATGGTGGTACAACTAAATGAACCTGTCCTTCTTGTTACGGCTGCACACTTTAAAAATATTACATATTTTCAGTTAAGAGTGAATAGTTAACAGTTGTGGTTATTACTACTCACTTCGTTCCTAGTAATTCTCAACGTATTTTTGAATCTAGTTTTACTAACAAAATCTAAGTAATCAATAAATTATAATCTTAGCTCCATAACAAATGGGACAGGCACGGTAAATTTATTTTCTTTGTTAACATCTGATGCTCTCCTAACTTTACATTTCTACCTAAAACATCAAAGCCAGTCCCGAACCTCTACGTAGCAAAGCTACTTTATTTCAAAGAAACTGGTGATCCAGTTTCATCCTGAACTTTTAACTTTTAACTATTAACTCTTAACTATTTAAAGGACCGGCTTTAATTGCTTTAGGTTTTATTGATAATCTTTCGATTTCACTGTGAAAATAACTTATGAAAAATATACTTAGGTACGCCTGTCCTTCTTGTTACGGATGTACCCTTAGATATTAACCTTACCTTAGTTTTATATAATAAATTTAAAACTTCTTCTATTAAGATATTTATTATCTATAGTAAAGTAAAACTCCTAAATAAGAACTTTTTCTAAGTATGGTTCCATCACAAATGGGACAGGCACGGTAAATTTATTTTCTTTGTTAACATCTGATGCTCTCCTAACTTTACATTTCTACCTAAAACATCAAAGCCAGTCCCGAACCTCTACGTAGCAAAGCTACTTTATTTCAAAGAAACTGGTGATCCAGTTTCATCCTGAACTCTTAACTTTTAACTATTAACTCTTAACTATTTAAAGGACCGGCTTTAATTGCTTTAGGTTTTATTGATAATCTTTCGATTTCACTGTGAAAATAACTTATGAAAAACATACTTAGGTACGCCTGTCCTTCTTGTTACGGCTATACATTTTGAATATATCTTTAATTTGTTTTATTTCTCAAACTCAAATTTTACTCCTTCTAATTTAAAAGAAAGTGGTTGCCACTTTCATCCTGAACTTTTAACTGTTAACTCTTAACTATTAACTCTCTAAAGCTCTTCTAACTTTATACTTCTATCTAAAAATTTAAAACCAGTCCCGAACAACTACGCTACATAGTAGCTACCTGGGGACTGGCTAACTTTTCTTACTTATGGTAACTAAATTTAAAGAGCTGCTCGCTATTTTATGGAGCTATATTAGTCGTGCCTGTCCCATTTGTTACGGTTGTAAACTTTGAATTTAACTCTAGTTAGTTTTATATCTCAAACTCAAAATTTACTCCCTCTAATTCAAAGAAACTGGTAGCCCAGTTTCCTCCAACATTGTCAAATGTCCATTGCCCTTTGTCAATTTCTAAATAAGTTGCCCTTTGTCAATTTACAAAAACACTCATATCTTCTACAGGATATGAGTGTTTTTTATATGTATTATTTCATTTTTAAATTACTATTTATTTCTTTTGCGTTAGGTTTTTCTTTTTTATTTTTTAGTTCATCATTTTTATTTAAAGTTTCTTTTTCATGTTCTTTTGTTTTATTTTCATCTACTTTTTCTTCTATATTTATTGTTTCTGTCTTATCTTTATCATTTTCTTTTTTATCTTCTATATTTATAGTTTTCTTATTTCCTTTATCTTCTTTATTTTCTTCTATATTTATAGTCTCTTTTTTGTCTTCTTTATCTTCTTTGTTTTCTTCTATGTTTATAATTTCTTTTTTGTCTTCCTTATCTTCTTTGTTTTCTTCTATGTTTATAGTTTCTTTTTTGTCTTCTTTATCTTCCTTATTCTCTTCTATGTTTATGGTTTCTTTTTTATTATCTTTATTTTTTATTCTATCTTCCTTAGAGTTCTCTTTTTCCAATCTTATCTCTTCAATTGGTTCAACTTTTTCATCAGTTTTTTCATCTTCTGTGTTTATTGATAAAGAATTACTGTTTCCTATCAATTCAACTTCTTGAAGCTTTTCTTTAAACATTTCATTATCTATACTTTTAACATTACATATCTTTATAAGTCCATTTTTGTCTGGTTCACTTAAATTTTGTTCTACTGTAATTATTACAGTGTTACCTTCTTTTTTTAAAGTTATAGGAAGTTCTTTACCCATTTTAGTCATAACTTTAAAATTTTCTTTAGTTAGTGATTCATCATTAACTTCTTTTTTAAACTTTGCTACAAAGACATTTTTATTTTTTTCACTACCATGAGCAACTCTAGGTTCTTTAATCATATTAATTTTTTCATTTTTAGCTTCTTCTTTTACATTTTTATTTTCTTTATTATTTTGATTTTTATTATCAGTTTCAGCTGGTTCTTTCATATTAGCTTCTTTTTTTACTGATAAATTCATTGTAAATTCCCCAATTGGGCTTCCTGTAGCAGATTTAATATCTTTACTTAAAGTTATAACATATTCTCCATCAAAATCAGAACCATCAATTTTAGTTATTATAATTGTCTTTCCATCTTCTGATAGCTTGCCTTTTACATTTTCTTTATCCTTGCCATCTTTTAATGTTATAGCCATATTTTGACCAATTAATCTTCCATCTTTATATAAAATATAATCCTTATCTATTTTTTCTGAAAAAACTATCTCTAACTCTTTAGAATTTTTAAATTTTGCAGAGTTAACTTTAAATTCCTCAACTGGGTTAGAATTTAAAGTGTATACCATTTCAATTTGATTATTACCTTTAACTAAATTATCTTTAGCTAACACAACTTTGTAAGAACCTAATGTAACTGCAGTAGTTACTACCACTAACCCAAATAAAATTTTTTTCTTCATTGCTATATCGCTCCCTTTCTAAAAAAACATAATACCCCTTTAGTTTTCCTAGAAGCGATGAAATTATTCAGTATTTTAAATTTTTTCAAAATTAAAAACCTAGCAAGTAGGGGATTTGCTAGGTTTTTTTGACAATACATTTAGCGAACAAAATATCATCTCTATGAAGTTTATTTCTGTATTGTACATACAGATGCTACGCATCTTATGAAATATTATATACTAAGAAGTTCAAAGTTGCAATTATTTTATATTTATTCTTCATTTAATAATAATTATCCGAACGGACTTTATCTAGTTGAATTTTACTCACTTTAATTTAAAGAAACTGGACTAAAGTCCATTGTCCATTGTCAACTGTCAATTTTTTAAACTCTTATCTATTAACCAATTAAGATTCTTAACTATCTAGCTTTTCACTACAAAATCTATCCCCTTGCAGAAACTGCTATATTTTCTAATTTCATAGTTTCTACAATTTCATTCATAAGATCATTGTAATCCCATATAGCTACAATTTTATCATCTAAAAACTTAAAAGATAAATTAAAAACTTTTTTTATGCCTGTAGGTAGTTTTAAACTTATATTAGCTTCTTTGAATCCAACATATCCTACATACTTTTCTTCACTATCTTTAAATTTTATATTTTGTTCATCATTAATTGCATACATATCATTATTTATTTTCTTTACTTTTATATTACTATTAGTAAACAAATATCCAGCACCTTCCATAGTCATTTCAAATTCTTCTACAATACCTGAAAAATGAAATTCTGTTAATATCTTATTTAATTCTTGTCCACTAAAAAGTTTTACTTTCTCCTTTTCATTTTTTATAAAATATTTCACTATATTAACATCTATCTTTTCTAAATCAACATTTTCTATTATGTTATTTTCAATAAACTTTATATTTATAGCCTTACTTAAATCAAGACTTTGAAAACTCTCAAACTTAATTTTAACTAAATTTCCTTCTATATCTACTTTTTCAACCTTATTTACAAATTTAAGATATTTATTATCCTCTTCCATTAAATTTATTTCAAAAATATCAAAGAAATTGTTTTTTATTAATTTACTATCTAAATTTCTATTTAAATTTAAAGAAAAAGTTTTTGTTAAAATATTATAATCTGCATCTAAAATTTTTAAATGTTCCTCTACAACTTCATTAACTTCTTCTATATACTCATCTTTTTCGTAACTTTCAATTTCTTTATTATCTAAATTAAATCCTATATTTGTGCTTTTATCTAAAACTTCATGTTCTTCAAGTTTTAATGTATTATTTTTATCTTCCTGTACAACTATCTCTATATCTTCGCAACAATTATTTAACTCTTCACCACAAATTTTTCTTAAAACGATAGAAGATTTATCTCCATAATCTTTGAAGGTCTTAAACTCGAAATTTTCATTATTAAATACAATTTCAACCTTATCTTCCTCTTCATTAAAGCCTTCTATCTCCATAATTTCAGATAAATTTATATAAATCATAATAAAAGCCTCCCCTATTTTAAATATTCTTCTCTACATAACATAACTTGTTATTAACTTAGCGCTTTAAATTTAAATTTGAACTTATGCTCTTATCAAATGAAAAAAAATACTATTATCACAACACTAGTAGATATAGCTTATTCAAGTTGATGCTTTACTAATAATTCTAATGGTACTTTTCCTACTCTTTATAAACTTATAACAAAAGTTTGATGAATAAACTTAAATATCAGCTTATTTCCCTATATAAGAAACCTCTTTTAATTATAGTATATTTTTACATTTTTTCAACTTATTAGATAAGTCATTCTGTTAAAATAGTTTAAACTAAGCCCTATGCTTAGTTTCATAATCTGCTATATAAATTTCTGTCACTAATTAGTTTAATAATTTTTAAATATACTCCTTATTAGTATAAACGTACTCTTTTTACTAAAACTTTAGTATCTATAGATTTTTCTATAAATTTATCACTTTAATAACTTATTTAACCACAAAAAAAGAAACTGGAAATCCAGTTTCTTTTTTTACTCCCCTAAAATATAAATCCGCACAATAAAAATCCTAGTATTATTATTATTCCTGAATATATAAGGTCAACCAAACAATATCCCATTATATCTTTGGCTCCAAGACCAGCTATTCCTAGTGCAGGTAATGCCCAGAATGGTTGAATCATATTTGTCCAAGCATCTCCCCACGCAATAGACATAGATGTTACTGCTGCTGGAACTCCTAAAGCTTGACCTGCTGGCAACATTATAGGAGCTTGCACTGCCCATTGTCCTCCACCAGAAGGAACAAAGAAGTTAACTATACCAGCACTCAAGAATGAGAATATTGGAAATGTAGTCTTAGTAGATATAGATACAAATCCTGTTGATATAACTCCTGCCAATGATGCTCCATCAGCATTAGCACCTATCATCATTCCTGTTATTCCTGCATAAAATGGGAACTGAAGTATAATTCCAGCTGAACCTTTAGCGGCATCCCCTATTGCTGCAACATAATTTCTTGGTGTTTTATGAAGCAATATACCAGTAAATAAGAATATAGTATTTACAATATCTAAGTTTAAATTAAATCCTTTAGTCATAAAGTAATAAATTATATAAGAAAACCCTAAAATGCAAAGAAGTATTGATATTACAGGGCTTGTCTCAATTTTATCTGCTGGCGTAACCGCTACAGAACTTGCAACTTCTTCTTTAGAATCCTCTAACAAAGATGGGTCTATAACAACAGTATCCTTTTCACTTGGATGCATAGCTCTATTAACAAGTGGTAATGTTACCATAAGCACTATTAAAGTTATTAACATAACAGGGTTAAATATAGTCTCACTTGTTGGGATAGCCTTATCTATAACCCCTCTAGTTAATTGCTTAACATCTTCTCCACCACTTGCTACAGTTAGTGGAATAGAACCAGAAAGTCCTGCATGCCAAACTAAAAATCCAGAATATGCTGATGCTATCAATAAACGATAGTCAACCTTCTTAACTTGACTTGCAACCTCTTTTGCAAATATAGCTCCTATAACAAGTCCAAATCCCCAGTTAATCCAACATGCTACTAATGAAATAAAAGTAACTATTATAATTGCTTGAAATTGATTTTTAGGCACTTTCGCCATTTTTTTTAGTAATTTGTTAAAAGCTGGAGCATTTGCAAGAGCATGTCCCAAAACTAGAACTAATGCCATTTGCATGGAAAAGGCTAATAATGTCCACATTCCATTTCCCCAGTGTCCAACCATTTGAACTGGTGTTTGACCTGTTAAAATCATACCTAGAACAAAAACTAAAACTGTAAGTACTGCTGCAAAGATAAATGGATCTGGTAAGTATTTTTGAACTAACTTAACACAGCCATTTGTAAATTTTTTAAACATAACATACCCTCCTCTTTCCTAAGCAATTGAGAATTAAGAGTATTACTAATTTTATAAAGTTATTTCCTTTATTGCGACTAAACCTATTTTATTTAAAAATTCATCTAAAACTACATATATTACAAAAACAAATACTTTGATTCCACATCTCATTTCTTAATTGCCTAAAACCTATTTGATTTTTTGTTCCTTGAATTTTATAGCAAAATAATGTTTATTAATGCATTAAATATATAAAAAATAAAATTAAAATTATTTTGCTATATAGCTCTGAAATTAAATTTTAATTTTGAGCAGCAAAAAAGTGAGCATATGCTCAAGTTCAATTTGAAATCAAGAAAATATATAATTTCTTGAACAAATTAAAAGTGGGTATATTTCACTATATTTGTTTTTCAATTCAAAATAATTATACAATTCTACAGCATATTTTTCAACTTATATATCTAAAAAATACAAAACCTTACAAATTTTTCACTAAAATTTTGTTATAACCTAATATTTTTCTATTATTTTTTTGAAAATATCTTAAAATTTATAACTAATAACTTAGTTTTAGTTATTGCTATTCACTTCGTTCCTAGTAATGCTAAACGTACTTTTAAACCTAGCTTTACTAACAAAATCTAAGTAAGTAATCCTCTAAAGTTCTACTTCAATTACAAATGGGACTTTTTCAGTTAAGCGTTAATAATTAATAGTTATGGTTATTACTCTTCGCTTTGCTCCTAGTAATGCTAAACGTAATTTTTATAAATTTGCAAAGCAAATTATATGATTAGATTAAAAGAAAGTGGTTGCCACTTTCATCCTGAATTCTTAATTCATAATTCTTAATCCTTAATTTTTTTAATTATCCTTTGTCCATTGTCAATTTTCTAAAACTCTCTACCTCAACTAACCAATCAATTACCCCAAGTTCTGCCTCCATCACAAGTGGGACAGGTTCATTTATGGCTATTTTCTTCGTTTAAACTGTAGATTCCACAAATACTCCATTTCCATAACAAAATAAGCAAAGAACCAGTACCTGATAAATACGCTGCTTTGCAGCTCAAGTACTGGTTCTTTGCTTGGTAATTTATTTTATCTACCCTTTTTATTGAGTACTAGAGTTTTTTATGGTGGTACAACTAAATGAACCTGTCCTTCTTGTTACGGCTGTGAATTTTGAATCTAGCTTTAGTTAATTTAATCTCCCAAGCTCAAATTTTACTCTATTAAATTGAAAGAAACTGGACCAAAGTCCAGTTTCCTCCTTAACTTTTAACTGTTAACTATTAACTCTTAACTATCTAAACTCCAGTTTCCTCCCTCACTGTCTAACATCTAGACAACAGCTTAGTGTTTTTTACCACTGATATTTATATGAAACGTATTCCTCTTCTAAAATGCGTAAAGTATAACCTTTTAAATCTATATTATATTTCTTAGCTACTTCAAAGACTTGTTGTGATACTTCATTCACTGTCATACCAAGTTGTGAAATATTCAAATTTAATACATCATCTTTATTTAAAAGAGAGTTTTTTATTATTTCATCTAATTCTTCTTTACTATAAACCCTTACAAATTCATTCCCATTAATATCTGTTTCTAAAACATTCATGTTTTCAGCAGAATATTTTGTTCCATTAGCAGCTGGAAAGCTTTGCTCATATTCTCCTCTTATATGGTCTTCATTAAACTTTGTATCATCTAAATTAAAATATCTATGGGAAACCTTTAACATTCTATCACTAGAATTTGTGTAAGTAGGGTCATCCCAAGTAGCATCAACATTATACCACTGTCCATCATCTAACTTAACCATGTTCCAAGCATGTCCAACATTGCCTTCTAGATTTCCTGTAACATACTTACACTCTATTCCTACAGCTGTTAATAGTTCATGCATTGCCTTTGCATAACTTTCACAAACTCCTATTCCATCAATTAAAACTCCATATGAATTATGGTCTTCTGGAACATATATTCCCTGTTCATAATTTTCCACGTCATACTCAGCATTTTCTACTATATAATCATGTATAGCTAATTCTTTTTCTGCACTACTCATATCATCAGTTATAATATTTTTTATAATATCATTAACTTTAATTTTTACTGCTGCTTTTTCCATATCCATAGTTTCTTTATCTAAAGAATACTTAAAATTTATATTTAAAATTCTTTCTGAGCTATTTATACCACCGAAAATATTTGCTTCTGCACCTGTATATCCATAGTTTATATTTGGATTTTCAATAAGAATCTCATTTATCTTTTTTAAACTATAATCATTATCATTATAATTACTTATCTTTAAAATTAAATTAGTATCAAACTTTTCTAGTGCTGTTTTCAATGCAGCTTTATATTCCTCCTGTGAATTTATAATTACTGTTTCATCTCCAGTAATACTTTTTTTCTTCACAGTAGCATAAAATTCTTTTACATCGGAAACTTCCCCTTTACTTAAAACTGCTGTTAATTTTACAGTAACATCTTTTAATATTGGTCTTCTTACTTTGCCTTCACTACTTATAACTGTATTATTACTACTTGTCCACTTTATACTTACATCTTTTTCACTTTCTATAGGTAAATTCAAATTATCTGTTACATTTGATAAATCACCTAATGTTAAATTTTCTTTTGCCCATTTAACATCTTCACTATCTGTATTAGGAATTTCTTTTGATTTTATATTCTTAATTAATTCATTTGATACAAATTTTTCTCCACCTAAAGCGATTATTTTAGTTGTATCTGTTACTTTTTCTTGTAAAATATTTAATGTTTTTTTAGTAATCTCATTGTTAGTTAAAACTATCGGTCCATTAGTATCTCCAGCCAATACTGATGCTGTTAACGAATCTACTAAATGATTATTATTTCCATTAGCTATATAAAGACTTTCTAAATCACTAGAATAAAAGTTTTTAATAACTTCACCATTGGTTTCATATCTATCTTTCCCAAATATTCTTTCTGCTTTTAAGCTCTTTATTAAGCTTTCTGACAATAAAGTTTCTCCACCAATAGCATAAACCTTTTCTGCATCGTAAGTGACACTTTTTAATTGTGATGAAACATTGTATTTATCCTCTGCTAAAATTATTGGCATAGAATTTTTAGATGCTATTGGTGCTATAGAAAGTGCATCTGGTATAGCACTTCCTGATACCAAACAAACATTTTTACAATCACCATTTAAACTTTTATATTCTTCTAATATATTTAATGCTGTTTCGTATCTATCTCCGCCCCCTAACCTTACAGTTAATATGCCATTTAATAAAAGTTCTAATTCAACTTTATGAGAAATATTAGACTCTCCTGTTGGTATATATACTTTTTTTACATTTCTACTTTTTAACTCTTTTAAAATTTCACTATTAACTTTATCTTTTAAATCATTTAAAAGAATAGGTGCCTTTAATTCATAAGCCAGTGGTGCCACTGTTAAAGAATCAACTAAATTTTTATCAGCAGCTGGTGCTAGAATAGCTTTATTTATATTTAAAGAATTATTTTTATAAAATTCTTCTGCTACTTTAATTGAAGTTTCTATTCTATTTTCTCCTGCTAATCTTATAACTTCACCCTCATTATCTACAGCTAAAACAGGAATCGTAGTTAAAGATAACATACCTGCAATGCAAAAACTTAATAACCTTTTACTTTTTAATATCATAAAATCTTTCCCCTTTATATAATAAGTATTTTTAATTCACAATAACCTAATTATTATATCGTAAAATTATACTAAAATTTTACACTATAACAATATAACACCTTACAAAAATTAAAAATTAAGTTTTAACTTATTACTAAAAGCTTTTTATTCTCAAGACAATTGAACAAATTTATATATTCCTACTAATTAAGATAACTTTTAAATATTATTAAAATTAAAACAACACCTTAAATATTTAAGATGTTGTTTTAATAATTATTCTATCCAGTTATATTCTTGAACTCTATTATTATTTTGCATAAGATATGCTGGAACATAGCCTTGATTTGGTAGTTCATATACATTTCCTGAACTTAAACCTACTGCATATACCATTGACCATTCTAAATCTTGTGGTGCAGCAAAACAGATAAAATCTTCCTCTGGTATTCCCCAATGTTTTACTATCTCTTTCCAATTGTTATTATTACTATCTTCTATTATTCCAACAGTATGTCCTTCTTCTAAAAACTTCTTAACAAGATTTACATTTGCTATTAAAAGCGCTCTTGCCTCATCTGCTGTTATAACTTGATTTTGAGGTTCTTCTTTTTCTTCAATTTTTTCATCTACTTGAGATTCTCTATTTTCCTCTTTATTTTCCTCTTTATTTTCATCTGATTCTTTTACTATCTCTATTTCTTCTTCATATTGTGGTTGCTCTACTATATTTTCATCTATTTGGTTTTCTTTTTGAATTTCTTCTTGATTTTCTTCTATGTCATTACAGCCACTAATATTCGTTTTTTCTGTTTTGTTAGTGTTACTTTCCACCTTTAATTCTTCATTAACCTTAGTATCATTTGTCTTTTCCGTACTTATAGTTATAGTATTAGTTTCTTTATTCTTAGCATTTTTTGTTGGATATGCACATCCAAGTAATGTTAAAGCACAAAGTAAAATTGATATAATCTTTTTAAAATTCATAGTATAATTCCTCCTGAAATAAATCCAAAATAATCTTTTGATTAATATAAATAAATTAATTTTTTAATATAATAAAAATATTCATGCTCACATTTTATAATTTTTTTAACTACCTTCTTTTCTATAAATTTAAGTACACTTTTACTAAGCTAAAATAATACACAATGTATAATAAAAAACTATTCTTTCCACTTATATTCTTTTACTCTTTCCCCATTTTCCATAACATATGCTGGTACACCGCCTTGACTTGATATTCTATATACATTCTTTGAACTCATTCCTACAACATAATTTCTTATTACATGAGAATCATTCTTTAATGTAAAATATATAAATTCCTCTTGTGGAATATCCCAATATTTTGAAACATCACACCATCCCATATCAGGTGAATATTCTACTTTATTTAAAATACCTCCATCTTCTATGTTCTTTAGAACATCTTTTGAATCTGCAACCTTTATAAGTTCTTTTGCACTTTCTTCTGTTATTGTTTCATTTTTAGGCTGTGATACATCTTCATTTGATGTTTTTTCTTCTGTTATTGTTTGTTGTTGCTTATTTTCTACTGCAACATTTTCTTTTTGTGAAACGTTTTCTTTATCTTCACTAGCTGTATTCTTTTTTTCATCTTCCTTTTTAGTTTCTTCTTTTACTTTATTATCGTCTTTTTTCTCAGTACTTTCAGTTTTAGGTTTAGTTTCTTCTTTTTTATTTTCTTCCTTTGAAGAACTACATCCCACCAATGTTAAAGTACACATTAAAATTAATAAACCCTTTTTAAAATTCATTGTATAATACCTCCAAAATTAACTATTCTTGTTTTAACATTAATGTATAAAATAGTATATATTTGTTTTATGTTTTTAAATTATTTTTTACTTTTATATGTTTTTTGTAATATATTAGAGTTTTTTATTTAAAAAGCTCCAAAATGAAACATAAATTTAATAAATTCTTCTTTAAATGTACACTTAAAATTAATTTCAACATCATTGTACTGCTAATATGTAAAATAGTACATAGTTTTTTAAAAACTGTAACTATTTTGTAATTTAAGACTTTAATACAATAAAGTTCTTTGTAATTTGTTGTAAAACAAGTGAAATTAATTCCATAAAAAAAGACTATCTAATCTAACTTTTCTAGATTAAATAGCCTTACGTTATAAAGTAATTCTCAATTATCATATTTCTTATATCCAACTTTCTTTATTATTATTGTATTAATTTTCTTCCATCAACTAATATGCCTATAAATAGTATTTTTAAAATCTCTATTGATAAATCTAAAAATTTTTTCATTAATTTTCCACCTTTCTTTTGTTAATCTAATTATATTTATTTTAATATGTTATTTTAATTATTGTGCTAACTTTCTTCCATCTACCAATACCCCTATAAATAATACTTTTAAAATTTCCATTGTAACCTTTGATATTTTTTTCATAATTTATTCCACCTTTCTTCTTTTTTATTATTTAATTGATTTTTTTATTTTGCTAAGCTTTTAGCATCTACTAATACTCCTATAAACATTACTCTTACTATTTCCATTGCTATTTTTGTTACTTTTTTCATTCATCTCTCCACCTTTCCTCTTGTTGATTTAATTATATTCCCTTTGCTTTAAACTAAAAATTTATTTGGATTAAAATTAAATTTCATCTTTGTAATGTTTCCTTATATTAATGTAATAACTTTCTTCCATCTACCAATATCCCTATAAATAATACTTTTAAAATTTCCATTGTAGACTTTGATGCTTTTTTCATAATTTATTCCATATTTCTTTTTTTTATTATTTAATTGATTTTTTATTTTGCCAAGCTTTTAGCATCTACTAATACTCCTATAAACATTACTCTTACTATTTCCATTGTTATTTTTGTTACTTTTTTCATTCATCTCTCCACCTTTCCTCTTGTTGATTTAATTATATTCCCTTTGCTTTAAACTAAAAATTTATTTGGATTAAAATTAAATTTCATCTTTGTAATGTTTCCTTATATTAATGTAATAACTTTCTTCCGTCTACCAATACCCCTATAAATAATACTTTTAAAACTTCCATTGTAGCCTTTGATGCTTTTTTCATAATCAACTCCACCTTTCTTCTTGTTGATTTAATTATATTTTCTAAATCTTAATAGCAAATAACCGTAATCTTAACTAAACATTAACTTTTAAAAAATTACATTTTTTAGTTAAGAGTTACTATTGAATAATTAATAGTTTTGGTTATTACTACTCACTTTGCTCCTAGTAATTCTCAACGTATTTTTAAAATTTAGTTCTGTTAACAAAATCTAAGTAATCAATTCCTCCAAGTTCTACCTCCATCACAAGAGGGACAGGTTCATTTGTGGCTACTTTCTTCGTTTAAATTGTAGATTCCACAATTGCTGTATTCCCATAATAAGACAAATAAAGAACCAGTACCTAACTGGTACGCTGCTTTGCAGCTCAAGTACTGGTTCTTTACTCGGTAATTTATTTTATCTAGTCTTTTTATTGAGTACTAGAGTTTTTTATGGTGGTACAATTAAATGAACCTGTCCTTCTTGTTACGGCTGCGAACTTTGAATATATCTTTAGTTTGTTTCATATCTTCAGCTTAAATTTTACTCCCTTAAATTAAAAAGAAACTGGCAGTCCAGTTTCCTCCACCATTGTCAAATGTCAATTGTCCATTGTCAATTTTTCAAGCTCCCTACCTCAACTAAGTATGCAATCGTTCAAAGTTCTACCTCCATCACAAATGGGACCGGCTTTGATTGCTTTAGATTTTATTGATACCCTTTCGATTTCACTGAAAAAATAACTTATGGAAAACATACTTTGGTACGCCTGTCCTTCTTGTTACGGCTGCGAACTTTGAATATATCTTTAGTTTGTTTCATATCTTCAGCTTAAATTTTAATCCCTCTAATTAAAAAGAAACTGGTGATCCAGTTTCATCCTGAACTCTTAACTATTAATTATTAACTCTTAATTATTTAAGGGACTGGCTAACTTTTTTTATTTACAGTAATTAAATTGTAAGAGCTACTTTCTATTTTATGGGTATACACCATTCGTGCCTGTCCCATTTGTTACGGCTGCGAACTTTGAATATATCTTTAGTTTGTTTTATATCTTCAGCTTAAATTAAAAAGAAACTGGCAGTCCAGTTTCAACCTAAATTGTCAATTGTCCATTGTCAAATGTCAATTATATAATTTGTTACGGCTGTAAACTTTGAATACAACTTTGTTTAATTTAATATCATAAACTTAGAATTTAATTCCTATAGTTCAAAGAAACTGGCAGCCCAGTTTCATCCTGAACTCTTAACTTTTAACTATTAACTCTTAACTAACTAAACTCCAGTTTCCTCCATCATTGTCAAATGTCAATTGTTAATTCTTTCAAGTTGTTCATTGTCAATTACAAAAGCCAACCTCTTATTAGAGATTGGCTTTTTTATTATTGTTTTCTATCTTTTACTTTATTAACTTCATCTAAACTTACTTCTAATGTTTCAGCTATGGTTTCAGCATCCATACCTTTTTTCAACATTAACCCTATTGCTTTTTCCATACCTTTTTCTATTCCTTTTTCTATTCCTTTTTCTATTCCTTTTTCTATTCCCTTTTTTTCAATTTCTGGATCATATAATGTTTTTGTCATTGTAATCACCTCTTCTTCTATTCTTTCATCTTTAAAGTAATTTCTATTTAAATATTCAATTAGGTTTTGTATTGCAAGTAACATTTTATGAAAATCTTGATGTAATATCTCATTTTCTTGCAACAATTCTTGTGATTCTTTAGCTATTTTTGATGCTATTCCTCTTGCCTGTAGTGATAGTTCTTTTATTCTATTTATATCCTTTTTTCTTTGTGCTTTGTCTAACTCTTTTCTTAGATTAAATAATTGTAGTGGTAGTAATGGGTACATCTTTTTCTCTATAAGTTCTTCATCAGTGTACTCCCAATATTTCATTACTGGCACTGTATATATTATTTTTTGATTATCAGAGAAAATTATTCTTAATTTTAGTATGTCTTCTATTTCTCTATTTTCTTCAAAGAATATTACCCTTTGTCTTGGAAAATATATTGTTTTTATATCATGTTTAGTATTCTTATTTTGATTGTTTGTATTTAAATCTTCTTTTCCTTTGTTAAATCCATATTCAAACATCCTAATAACCATTGTATTATCATTTTTAGTTTGAAATTCTATATGGTAGTTCACTTTGCTGTCATCTTGGTTTAACATGTTAAAAAACACATCACCTCTAATTATGTTTAGGTCACTATCCACAAACTCATTATTACTTACAGAAATTTTCACTTCATCAACATTAAAGTTTTCATTAAATACTCCATTTAATAATTTAATTAATACCTTTTCTGATGTTGAAAATAAGTATTTTAATACAATATCTAATTTCACTTTATCTTTATTTTCATTTCCTTTTACCTGTTCTTTTAAAAGCTCCTTGTTATGCTTTTCTTCATCTATATGTTTATTCATCATTTCACTACTTTCATTAGTTAATTTTTTATATTTATAGTATTGTTATACTTATATTATATCCAAATTATTATATGTTTTCACTACCTCATAATTATATTTTTAGGGAACTATCACATTTTTTATTTAACTTATGGTTATTACTATTCGCTTTACTACTAGTAATGCTAAACGTATTTTTGAATCTAGTTTTACTAACAAAATCTAAGTAAGCAATAAATTATAATCTTAGCTCCATAACAAATAGGACTTTGTCAATTAAGAGTTAAGAGTTAATAATTAACAGTTGTGGTTATTACTACTCACTTCATTCCTAGTAATGCTAAACGTAATTTTTATAAATTTGCAAAGCAAATTATATGATTAGATTAAAAGAAAGTGGTTGCCACTTTCATCCTAAACTCTTAACTGTTAACTTTTAACTCTTAACTTTCTCAGGGACTGGCTAACTTTTCTTACTTATGGTAACTAAATTTAAAGAGCTGATTTTTATTTTTATATAGATAAACCATTCGTGCCTGTCCCATTTGTTACGGCTGTAAATCCTAACTATAGCTTTTGTTTGTTTTATACTCCCAACCTGGAATTTACTCCCTTAAATTTAAAGAAACTGGCAGTCCAGTTTCCTCCATCATTGTCAAATGTCAATTGTCCATTGTCAATTACATAATTTGTTACGGCGCTACACCTTGAATATAGTTTTAGTTTGTTTTATATCTTCAGCTTAAATTTTACTCCTTCTAATTCAAAAGAAACTGGACTAACCCAGTTTCTTCCTTAACTCTTAACTCTTAACTCTTAACTCTTAACTATCTAACTCCAGTTTCCTCCTAAATTCTTAATTCCTAATTCTTAATCCTTATTTTTTTAATTGTCTTCTATTAAGTTTCCTCTTATATCTAAATCTTTTAAGCTTTTCATTTCCTTTATAGATTTAGGTAATTCTTCTATATAATTTACTTTCAATGATAACACTCTTAAATTTTGTAAATTTGTTATCGTTTCTGGAATTTCTTTTAATTCATTAGCACATAAATATAACTTCTCTAATTTATCTAACTTTCCTATTGATTCTGGTAAATAGCTCAAGTTATTTGCTTGTACTATAAAATCTTCTAAATTATTTAGTTCACCTATACTATTAGGTAACACAGTCAACTGATTATCAGCTAAGTATAACTCCCGTAGATTTTTTAAGCTACCAATATTATCTGGCAACATAATTAATTGATTATCATCTAATTCTAAAGTTTTTAGATTTTTCAATGCTTCTATTTCATTAGGGATAGTAGTTAAATGATTACTATTTAAAATTAAAGCCTCTATATTTTCTAGATGTCTTATTCCATCTATATT
The DNA here is from genome assembly GCF_001573875.1 of Clostridium sp. ATCC 25772. Classification (NCBI taxonomy): domain Bacteria; kingdom Bacillati; phylum Bacillota; class Clostridia; order Eubacteriales; family Clostridiaceae; genus Clostridium; species Clostridium sp. ATCC 25772. The sequence goes on along the minus strand of NZ_LFRG01000017.1, from coordinate 14,785 downwards.
AGATATACCTCTATCTTCTAAGTCTAAAACCCCACTCATATTGTTAAGATCGCCAACGGTAATCTCTGCATCAAAAGGTTTGCCTAATTTTTCATTCAATGCCTTTTTAAAATTAGGATCTGAAAACTTTACTATATCTGTTGTATTATCCTCTACAATATATTCTACATTATCTATATCTATTTTATATTTCTTATCATCCTCGACACACGTATCCTGATGGGTCCATTTAACCAACTGAGTATCTTTTACATTATCACAAGCTAATACATATTCTTTAGGTGCTAATATAATGCTACTTAATATAGCTGATAATATTATTAATTGTATTTTCTTCTTATTCAAAATTTTCCCCCCACTTCAAAAATACAAACTTTATATAACTTAACTCCATAGATTAATTTTAATTATTATTTAATACTTATTGTTGTAATATACATATCGACAAATTTAGATATTTATTAACACTTTTTTTACATATTATAAATATAATTACTTTGTTTTTTCTAAAATTACTTGCATTTTATAAGTATTTTTAGAAAAAAAAACACGGCTAATATACATATATATACTAGCCGGTTGTATCATTAACTCCATATATTTCAGATACCCAAATACAAAATATACTTCATTGTTTCATATATAATTACAAAGTAATATAATTATTCAGTTTTATTAACAAAATTATACATTGTTTTCATTTCTTTTTCAATAGCCTAAAATTTTCACTCTGTATGATAATAATTTTATCACTCAAAGGAATAATCGTGCTTATGTAATATTTCTTTAGTAAAACAACACAAATACTTTATATTATCTTTTAAACTCTAAATTAAGTACACTTAAATCAAATTCACTTAACTCTTTATTACTGCAATCTATAATAAAACTAAATAATTTTGCTTTATTAGAATTTAATTCTATCCCATCTATTTCTAAAGTAGTTGTATGTATTATTTCTTTATTCTTATCATATATTGTTATAGGTAATTTTTCCACCTTAAATGTTTTATTTTTACCATTCCTAACCAAAAAAGTAACCTTTACTTTATTATCTTTTTCCATATATACTTCATATGTAGTTAAATCAACTTGTCCCTTTTCTATTGGTGGCAATGTATTCAATGATTGTTTTAAAAACATTTGCATTTCAAAAGGTATGTTTTCTATATCTTCATATTCAATATGGGCTACATTTAAGGTTTCTATTTGTTCACTAAATATAATTTTACAACCTTTATTTATATTTATATTTTCAGGCATATTTGCCTTACTAAATAATATTTTATGTGGCCTTGCACTATAAGCAGGTACTTCTCCTAAGGAATCTAATTTAAAAGTTTCTGACACTAAAATATTTTCATTTTCATCAACCAACGTTAACGGCAAAGTAGTAAAGTGAAGGTCATCCTTTGTAGCATTTCTAAAAAAAACTCCAATTTCAATATTTTCACCATCATCAAAAACATAAGACGTTCTTATATTTACATCGTTTTCCTTTATACCATCAAACTCTTCTAACTCTTCTTCTAACATCATCTTTTTTATATCTGAAACTAAAGCTTCTTCATCTGGATGTAAAGATAACTTCAGTTTTACACAATTTACATCACTATTACTCATAAAAATCCTCCGTATATAATTATTACACCTTATCTTTATTGTTTTTATCCATATTTAGTCATACAGATATAATTATACCATCATTGACTAACATAATTAATAGCAAATGCAAATATAAAAAATTTATTTTTTTAACTTTCTACCTCAACTAAACAAAAAATCAACAAAAGTTCTATCTCCACCACAAGAGGGACTTTTTTAGTTAAAAGTTACAACGCTTTGCTAGTTAAAAGTTAAGAGTGAATAATTAAGAGTTGTGGTTATTACTACTCACTTCGTTCCTAGTAATACTAAACGTATTTTTAATCCTAGTTCTGATAACAAAATCTAAGTAAGCAATCACCCAAAGTTCTACCTCCATCACAAGAGGGACAGACGCGTAATTGGCTATTTTGCTATTATTTGGGCTAGATACTTTTGCTGATTTTAGCTTTTCTCCACTCCTGCTCGAAGTCGGTCCCCATTACCAGTTTTAGCAACACACCTAAACAATCAAATCTTTACAGTATTAGTTCCATAACAAGTGGGACAGGTTCATTTTTGGCTATTTTCTTCGCTTAATTGTAGATTCCACAAATGCTCTATTACCAAAACAAAATAAGTAAAGAACCAGTACCTAACAGGTACGCTGCTTTGCAGCTCAAGTACTGGTTCTTTGCTCTGCAATTTATTTTATCTAGCCTTTTTTATTGAGTACTAAAGTTTTTTATGGTGGTACAACTAAATGAACCTGTCCTCCTTGTTACGGCTGCACATTTTGAAAATATTACATATTTCAAGTTAAAAGTGAAGAGTGAAAAGTTATCAGTTGTGGTTATTACTAATCACTTCGTTCATAGTAATGCTAAACGTACTTTTTTATATAAATTTGCAAAGCAATTTATATTTATAGATTAAAAAGAAAGTGGTTGCCACTTTCATCCTGAACTCTTAACTATTAACTATTTTAGGACCGGCTTTGATTTGTTTAGGTTTTATTGATAATCTTTCGATTTCACTGTAAAAATAACTTACGGAAACTATACTTTGATACGCCTGTCCTTCTTGTTACGGCTGTGAACTTTGAATATAGTTTTAGTTTGTTTTATATGTTTAACTTTAAAATTTAATCTATACAAACACTTTTAAATCTAGAAAAGTAAAACTCTTAAATAAGAACTTTTTCTAAGTGTGGTTCCATCACAAATGGGACAGGCACGGTAAACTATATTCTTTTCTCTAACATATGATGCTCTCCTAACCTTATACTTCTATCTAAAAATTCAAAGCCAGTCCCTAACAACTACGCTACATAGTAGCTACCTGGGGACTGGCTAACTTTTTTTATTTATAATAATTAAATTATAAGAGCTACTATTTATTTTATGGGTATACACCATTCGTGCCTGCCCCATTTGTTACGGCTGTAAAATTAGATCTTAGATTTAGTTAATTTAATCTCTCAAACTTAAATTTTAATCCCTCTAATTAAAAAGAAACTGGACTAGTGTCCAGTTTCATCCTGAATTCTTAATTCCTAATTCTTAATCCTTAATTTAACTCTAGTTTCCTCCATCATTGTCAAATGTCAACTGTCCATTGTCAATTTTTTCAACTTATCCTTTTTCAATTATATAATTTGTTACGGCTGTAAACCTTGAATATATCTTTAGTTTATTTCATCTCCCAAACTCAAATCTTACTCCTTTAAATTAAAAAGAAACTGGACTAGTGTCCAGTTTCTTTTTAATTTTTTACTCCCTAAACTTTTCAAATTGTCCTTTATCTATTGACTAAAGTCCAGATTCTTCAAATTTATGTTCCATTCCATGTGATAGTTTGTGTAATGGTTTCTTTAAGAACCCTATCACTAAGAATATAAATATTATTAAAAATAAGAATAGAACATCTTTTTTTACATGTGAACCAATTGGTCCTGCTATTGCTTGTCTAAATCCGTCAATAGCGTACGTAAATGGCCATAATGGTTGTAACATACCAAATATCTTTGGATTAGTTTGTATTGGATATAGACCACCAGAACCTGCTATTTGCATTACCATTATTACTACTGCAACTGCTTTTCCTACGTTTCCTAAAACAGATGCTAATGTGTAGATAATCATTACAAATGTTAATGATGAAAGCAATCCAAATGCCATCATTAATGGGAAGTTTGCTGGTTTTACACCTAATATAAATACATCACCTAACACAATAATTATAGTTTGGATTGCTGAAACAGTTAAAAATGTTAACATTTTTGCAAAGTGTCCCATCATAAAGGAAAGCTTCTTATTGCTACCTTCTATTGGTTCACATTCTACAGTTAACATAGATGATAGTAACAACGCTCCAACCCATATAGCAAGAGTTGTATAAAATGGAGTTAATCCAACCCCAAATGTACCAACACCATAAAGCTCTGTTGCTTCTACTTCAATCGGTGAAGATATAAACGACCCCATAGTTTCTGGATCTTTAGACATCAAGTCAACCATATCATCTATATTCTTATCATTTAAATCTTTTGTTTTATCGCTTAGCTTATCAACTTTCTCTTGAAAATCTCCTAGTTTATCTGTTAATTTATCTGCTTGGTCACTAGCTAACTTACTAGTGCTTATTCCAAAGTTAGTTAATGCAGTTAATCTAGGAACAACTCCACGTACCCCATTTAAAACAGAATCTATAACATTCATTCCTCCAGATACTTGATCACCAAGACTATTTAAAACATTTAATCCACTATCAAAGAATCTATTTGACAGATTACCTATGCTGTTAGAAACCTTTGTGTTCGCTTCTGTTAAAGCATCTATCGCCATGTTTATATTTTCTTTCGTTTCGCCTTTATTTATAGCAGTCCTTACATCTTCTATTCTATTTTTTTGATCTACTAATGACGATTGTATATTTCTAAATATATCTGTTATATCGTCTAATATAGGACTTCCTAACGCACCATTAATAGCCTCTAAATTTTCAATATTTCTATCTGTTATAGATTTTAATATATCCACCATAGTATCCATATCATCTAACACCTTGTTAGCATTCTCTGGTGAAAATTCATTATTTTTATCTCTTAACTTATTTAAAGACGATTGAATATTATTATTTATACTTTGCAATTCAATTACATCATTACTTAAGTTATTTGATAAAGTACTTAAATCTTGCTGAGTGGATGTTATTAACCCTTTACTAGCATTAGTAACTTGTTGAAGACTATCTATTTGATTAGTTATTAATGGTAAATCATTTTTAACCTGATATAAATAAGTCTCAAAGCTCTTTGTATTTTTATTTGCATTTGCAATATGATCTTTCACACTTTGCAAATTATTATTTGTAGAAGTAATTACATCTTTTATCTCTAATATTTTTGGTTTATTATCCTCTACTTTAACCCCTAGTTCATTTAAAGTTTCAAAAGCTTTTTCATTTACTGTAGTTACAAAATTAGTTTTTATCTCATCTGTAACTTTACCTTTTACTGCACTAGTGATTTTTGTAGCAATGGCATTTGCCTTTTCATTGTTTTTATATATAATATTAGGTTTTTGAGGAGTAGTAGTTGTAAGACTTACTAGTCCCTTAGAAAAATTGGCTGGTATCTCTATTAAAGAATAGTACTTTCCTTCATTTAAGCCATAATTAGCTTGCCATTCATCTAGAAAAATCCAATCTATTGAATCATTTTCCTTAAGGGACTCTATTACCTCATTACCTACGTTAATAGTCTTATCATTTATTGTGGCACCTTCATCTTTATTTACTACAGCCACTGGCATATTTCCAGTATTAGCATAAGGATCCCAACAAGCTTTTATATTAACCCAAGCATAAAGCGATGGAATAATACAAAGTCCTATAATTATTATAAGTGTAGGTTTGTTTGTTACTATTGCTTTTAAATCTTCACGCCAAACTTTAAAAATTTCCTTCAAATGCATTCACCCCCTCGAGTCACTTTATTATTCTGCTACTCTTGACTTTTTAAAGCTATCTTCAAAACTTCTTACTTTGTTATGAAGTGGCTCTTTAAAGAAGAATCCTATTAGTAAAAATAGTATTGTGTAAATTATTAATATAACGAAATCTACTATAACACTACTCATAAGTGGACCTGCTACAGCCTCTCTAAACCCACCTACTGCATAAGTAAACGGGAAGAATGGTTGAAGTACTCTAAAGAACTTAGGATCTACTTGTATAGGATAAGTTCCTCCACATCCAGCAAGCTGAATAACCATAAATACTATAGCTATATCTTTTCCTATATTTCCTAGTACAGAAACTAAAGTGAATACAATAGTTGTAAATGCTATTGATGTAACAATACCAAATGCCAACATCAATGGGAAGTTTACAATATAAACATCTAAAAGCAGTTTATTTCCTAAAGTAACTATAGCTCCTTGAAAAACGGCTAAAAGTACAAAAGTCATTAACTTTCCAAAATGTCTTTCTCTTACTCTTATGTTTGCTCCACCTTCAAATTCTGGTGGTTCTGTTTTTAATATTGATACTAAAATTAGAGCACCTACCCATAATGCCAAAACTGAATAAATTGGAGTCATAGCTGATCCATAGTTAGGCACATGGAATACTGGTTCTTCCTTTAATTCAAATGGGCTAGAAATAAAATCTCCCATAAGACTTGAACTACCTTGCATTACACTTATAATGCCGATAATATCATTATCATTTATTTTTTCCAATTTATTACTTAGCTGACTTATAACATCTTTAAATGAAAGTAAGTCTTCCTTTAAATCAGTAGAAATTTTAGCAGCAAGCTCGCTTCCTTCTGCTCCTGATTTTAGCAAGTTGTCCATTTGTGGAACTAAACCCTTAGATGTTTCTAAAAGCTTACATGCATCATCAGTAATACTTACAAAACTGTTTGTTATTGTATTAAGGGCTGGTCTTGCATTTGAATCAAAATCACTTACAGCTTGGCTTATGTGTGTATTAACATTTTTAATACTATTTATAGTAGTTAACATCGCACTATCATTAATCTCGCCAGTTGAGCTCATTGAATTTTGTAAGTTTTCTACGTTACCTTTAGCTTCACTTAATGCGTTCTCAGCATTGTTTAAATAGGTTATATTATTAGAAATTGCTTGATTAGGTTGTGCCTTATTTACTTCATCTAAAAACTTAATATCAGATGAAATAGAATTACTTAGTGTATTTATATCTCTACTTATTTGAGATACATTTCTTTTTGAATCATTTGAACTTCTATTCGAGTTTATACGCTCTGCCAAATCATAAATTCTATCTATAGAAGCCTTCGATTCATTTAAACTAAGTTGCAAATTATCTATAGTGTTATTAAAACTTTTTTCTGTATCTTGCATTATATTGCCAGTACTTTGTGTACTGTCTTGAATTCCTGATAAACTGTCTGTAATTGATGGTAAAGTTGCTCTAAAATCCGTTAGGAAGTCGCCTAAGTTTTTAGCCGAACTATCTACCCCTTCTAACAAACCTGTTATAGAATCCATATTCTTATTTACAGAAATAATAGCCTTTTTTAAAGTAAGTATATCAGTTTTATTTTTTTCTGCATTGTTACCTAATATATTTAATTCGTTAAATACCTCTTCATTTACTGTACTTATAAAATTTGTAGTTATTTCATTTACTAATGAGCCTTTTGCAGCATTACTTATACTAGTTGCTACAGGATTTAATTTTGTGTTTACTTTATATTTTACTTTTGGTTTAATTGGATTATCTGATGTTAAACTTGTTAAATCCTCTGTAAAATCTTCTGGTATTTCTATCATGGCATAATAGGTTCCATCTACAACGCCCATCTCTGCCTCTTTTGAATTGACAAACTTCCATCCAAGTTTATCATTACCTTTCAAATTATCTATTACATCATTTCCAATGTTTAAGTCCTTGTTTAAAAAGTTTGCACCTTTATCCTTATTTACTACAGCTACTGGAAAAGTACTTGTAGTTTCATATGGGTCCCAACTTGCCTTTATATTTACCCAGGCATAAAGAGACGGTAAAATACATACTCCTGCAACAATTAAAAGTGCTACTGGATTTTTTGTAATGCTCTTAAGGTCTCGCTTAAACACTTTTAACGCATCCTTCATCTTTAACCTCCATATTCATTGCTAGTTTCTAAATTTAAACTTGTTTCAAGATCATATTATTCTAACATAATAATATAAAAACTTAATTTAAAATTCTTCTTATGCTTTCAAATAATATTGGTTTCATCTCCTCAATAGAAGCTGGTTCTTCTAATATAATTGAACTATAACAAACTCCACTGGTTAATTCAATTATTAGAAACAATAGTTTCTTAGCATCTTCGTTTTTAATATTCTCTTTTTCTTGTATTCTTGAAACAAATTCTTGATATATATGTTCAAACTCCTCATACTCTTCTCTCTCAGATATCCCTCTTTTGTATATACCCCAAGATAAATTCTTATGTATCAGCTTTAATAACTTTTTATCTTCTTTTAAATAGTCAATAATATAGTTGATAAAAAATATTACTTCCTCTGATAAATCATTAAATTTATTCTTGTTAGCTTGTTCCAAAGCTTTTTTTAAAATTAAACAACATTTGTTAAGTATTATAATCTCCCTTAAATAATACTTGTCTTTAAAATATAAATAGAAAGTACCCTTTGCAACTCCAGCCTCCTTTGTAATATCACTTATATATGTATCGTTTATACCTTTAGTTACAAAAAGATTATAAGCTACTTCCATTAAATTCTTTTTCTTCTCTAACTTATTACACTCAGATTTTTTCAGTTTAGATTTGATCCCCTTACTCAACTTCATTCCCCTTTCAAAATGACCTTTAGTCATTTTTAATCATAAAATTATTATAATCCTCTTTTTTAAAAAAATCAACGATTTTTATGTCCACAAGTCATTTTTCTAATCTTTTAATAATTCATTTAAAACCGACAATTTCCCTTCCCCCTTGAAAACACTTTACAGCTGAAGTACTGATTCTTTCCTCGGTAAATTATTTTATCTAGCCTTTTTATTGAGTACTAGAGTTTTTTATGGTGCTACAACTAAACGAACCTGTCCTTCTTGTTATGGCTGCACATTTTGAAAATATTACATATTTCAAGTTAAAAGTGAAAATGCTTTTCTAGTTAAGAGTTAAGAGTTAATAATTAATAATTATGGTTATTACTATTCGCTTTGCTCCTAGTAATGCTAAACGTACTTTTTTATATAAATTTGCAAAGCAAATTATACTTATAGATTAAAAAGAAAGTGTTTGCCACTTTCATCCAACATTGTCAAATGTCAATTCTCCATTGTCAATTTTTCAAGCTCCCTACCTCAACTAAGTATGCAATCACTCAAAGTTCTACTTCCATTACAAGAGGGACAGGTTCATTTGAGTCTATTTGCTTCGTTTAAACTGTAGATTCCACAAATGCTCTATTCCCACAACAAAATAAACAAAGAACCAGTACCTAACTGGTACGCTGCTTTGCAGCTCAAGTACTGGTTCTTTGCTCGGTAATTTATTTTATCCAGCCTATTTTATTGAGTACTAAAGTTTTTTATGGTGCTACAACCTAAGTGAACCTGTCCTTCTTGTTACAGTGCTACACTTTGTTACTAACCCTTGTTCAGTTTTATATAATGACTTTAAAATTTAATCTATTAAGCATTTATCTATAGTAAAGTAAAACTCCTAAGTAAGATATTTTTCTAAGTATAGCTCCATCACAAATGGGACAGGCACGATAAATTTATTTTCTTCGCTAACACTTGATGCTCTCCTAGCTTTATATATTTCAACTAATAAATCAAAGCCAGTCCCGAACAACTACGCAGCAAAGCTACTTTATTTCAAAGAAACTGGCAGTCCAGTTTCAACCTGAACTATTAACTTTTAACTGTTAACTCTTAACTATCTCAGGGACTGGCTAACTTTTTTTATTCATGGTAACCAAATCCAAAGAGCTGATTTTTATTTTTATATAGATAAACCATTCGTGCCTGTCCCATTTGTTACGGCTGTAAACTTTGAATATAGTTTTGTTTAATTTAATATCATAAACTTAGAATTTAATCCCTATAGTTCAAAAAAACTGTATTTCAATTTATTTCTTAGTTTTTAATTTTTAGAACTCTCTACCTCAACTAACCAATCAATTTTCCTAAGTATAGCTCCATCACAAATGGGACAGGCACGATAAATTTATTTTCTTCGCTAACACTTGATGCTCTCCTAGTTTTATATTTTTCAACTAAAACATCAAAGCCAGTGCCGAACCTCTACGCAGCAAAGCTACTTTATTTCAAAGAAACTAGTGATCCACTTTCATCCTAAACTCTTAACTATTAATTCTTAACTCTTAACTATCTTAAGGACCGGCTTTGATTGCTTTAGATTTTATTGATAACTTTTCGATTTCACTGAAAAAATAGCTTATGGAAAACATACTTAGGTACGCCTGTCCTTCTTGTTATGGCTGTGAACTTTGAATATATCTTCAGTTAGTTTAATCTCCCAATCTCAAATTTTACTCCCTTAAATTAAAAAGAAACTGGAATCCAGTTTCCTCCATCATTGTCAAATGTCAATTGTCCATTGTCCATTCTTAAATAAGCACTCACTCAAAATTCTACTTCCATTACAAGAGGGACAGACGCGTAATTGGCTACTTTACTATTCTTTTGGATAGATACTTTTGTTGATTTTAGCTTTTCTCCAATAGTACTCAAAGTCGGTCCCTATCACCAGTTTTAGCAACACACCTAAACAATCAAATCTTTACAGTATTAGTTCCATAACAAGTGGGACAGGTTCATTTGAGTCTATTTGCTTCGTTTAAACTGTAGATTCCACAATTACTGTATTCCCATAATAAGATAAGTAAAGAACCAGTACCTGACGGGTACGCTGCTTTGCAGCTAAAGTACTGGTTCTTTGCTCGGTAATTTATTTTATCTAGCCTGTTTTATTGAGTACTAAAGCTTTTTATGGTGCTACAACCTAAGTGAACCTGTCCTTCTTGTTACGGTGCTACACTCTAAATCTAACTTTTGTTTGTTTTATCTCCTAAACTCAAATTCTACTCCCCTAAATTCAAAAGAAAGTTGGTTCCACTTTCAACCATCATTGTCAATTGTCAAATGTCCATTGTCAATTATATAATTTGTTACGGCTATAAACCCTAACTATAGTTTTGTTTAATTTAATATCATAAACCTAGAATTTACTCCCCTCTAATTAAAAAGAAACTGGCACTCCAGTTTCTTCCTAAATTCTTAATTCATAATTCTTAATCCTTAATCTTTTTAATTGTCCATTCCTAAATAAATTGTCCTTTGTCCATTGTCAATTGTCAATTTTTTAAAGACTTTTAACTAGTTAAACTCCAGTTTCCTAATTAAATATTCTTCTTGCAGTCATATACCCATATCCTATTGTAGATACTCTAACTACATCACCAGGTTGAGGACAATGTATATACGAATTATTCCCAACATACATTCCTACATGCTCTGCTTCACCATCACCATAGTAAGTGAAAAATACCAAATCTCCTGGTCTTAAATTTTCTCTTGCTACGTAACTACCTTGCGTTACTTGAGTATATGTTGTTCTCGTTATTTCCACACCAAAATGTCTATAAACATATTGTGCAAAACCTGAACAATCAAAACCAGCTGGACTATCTCCACCCCATACATAAGGAGTTCCTAAATAATTCATAGCATAATTTACTACTTCTTGTCCCATATCTTTAGGTTTCTCTATTGGTTTATCTTCTGGAGGATTCTTTATATTATCAATAGTAATTGAAGGAACAAATGCCTCTCCACCTAAAAAAGTCATATTAGTATTATCTGTAACTTTTTCATTTATTGCATTTGCTGTATCTTTATTTAACTTATTATCAAGTAAAACTATAGGGCCCTTACTTCCTGCTACTAAAACTGAGGCAGTTAAAGAATCTACTAAATGATTATTGTTTCCGTTAGCAAAATATATATTTTCAAAGCTACTACCATAAAATTTCTTAATTACTTCAATATTAGTTGCATATCTATTTTTTCCTGCTAATCTCTCCCCTTTTACATCATTTACCAAGCCCGTAGATAATACACTCTCTCCACCTACTGCATAAACCTTTTGTGCACTGTAAACAACTTCCTTTAATTCACTAGCAACATTATCACTATCCTTTGCTAAAACTATTGGCATAGAATTTTCTGCTGCTATAGGAGCTATTGATAGTGCATCTGCTATTCCATTTCCTGAAACTAAACACACATTCGTAGCTTGTCCGCCTAATTCTTTATACTTATTTAGTATATTTAATGCTGTTTCATATCTAGTTGCTCCCCCAAGTCTTATAACATTCATTCCATTTGCCACAAGTTCTTCTTCAGCCTCTTTAGATATTATTCCCTCACCAGTAGAAATGTACACATTTTTTATATTTCTACCTTTTAGTTCATTTAATGTAACTTCATCTATACTATTGTTAGCGTCATTTAAAAAGATTGGAGCTTTTAATTTATATGCAAGTGGTGAAACTGCCAAAGAATCTACTAAATTTTCATCTGCCGCTGCTGCTAAAATTGCATTACCTGTACTATCTGAATTCTTATTATAAAATTCTTTAGAAACCTCAATAGCTGTCTCCACACGTGTTCTGCCACATAATCTATTGCTTTCAGCTGCTAAAACAGTTATATTTCTAAAACATAACATTCCCATAACTAATAGTGCTATCAATTTTTTTCTCTTCATAATAAAATTAAGTCCTTTCTTAATTTATAGATATCCAAGTTGACTCTTTAAATTATCAATTCTAAAACTTGGATACCAAAAATAGTGAGACATACTCCAAGTCACTTAGAATTCAACATACATATTATATAAAAATATTTTAAAGTTATTGAATAAATTTAAGTTGGAGCTTGCTTCCCTATAACTTTCTGAACCAATATATAATATTCCATAATAATTTTAAACATTTATTTAATATTTTTCAAGAGTATAGAAGATGTTTTGTAAATTTTTTCTAGTAGCAATATCAATTACTTCATTTTTTATTATTAAACTTTCTATTTTAATGAAAAATAAATTATGTAAAATACATTTTATTACACCTATCTCTACATTTTAAATATAAACTTACACTCAAACTCGTATTTTGGTAAAATAACAGACCTGCTGCTTTACAGCTGAAGTATTGGTTCTTTGCTCAATAAATTATTTTATCTAGCCTTTTTTATTGAGTACTAAACGTATCTTTTAATCTTAATTTTGCTAAAAAATCTAAGCAAGCAATCACTCAACGTTTTACTTCCATTACAAATGGGACTTTTTCAATTAAGAGTTAAGAGTTAATAATTAATAGTTATGGTTATTACTACTCACTTCGTTCCTAGTAATGCTAAACGTAATTTTTTATAAATTTGCAAAGCAAATTTTATTATTATATTAAAAGAAAGTGGTTGCTACTTTCATCCTGAATTCTTAATTCCTAATTCTTAATCCTTAATTTTTCAAAACTCTCTACCTCAACTAAACAAGCAATATCCCTAAGTTATGCTTCCATAACAAGAGGGACAGGTTCATTTGTGACTATTTTCTTCGTTAAATCTGTAGATTTCACAATTACTGTATTCCCATAACAAAATAAGCAAAGAACCAGTACCTAACTGGTATGCTGCTTTGCAGCTCAAGTACTGGTTTTTTGCTCTGTAATTTATTTTAACTAGCCTTTTTAATGAGTACTGAAGTTTTTTATGGTGCTACAACCTAAAGGAACCTGTCCTTCTTGTTACGGCTGTGAACCATGAATCTAACTTTGTTTAATTTAATATCATAAAATTAGAATCTAATCCTCATAATTCAAATAAACTGGTAGTCCAGTTTCAACCTGAACTATTAACTTTTAACTAACTAAACTCTAGTTTCCTCCATCATTGTCAATTGTCAACTGTATAATTTGTTACGGCTGTGAACTTTAAATATAACTTTTGTTGGTTTTATTTCTTAATTTTAAATTATAGTTTAAAATTTTTTTAATTGTTAATACTTTTAAAAAGAATTATTTATGCTAGGAGTTGATTATATGTCTAATTCAGGTAGATTAAAATCACAGACTGGTATGTATCATGTAATAATAAAAAGCCATAGTCATTTTAATTTATTTGAAAAAGAAAATGATAAAATTAAATTTTTAAGACTACTAAAATACTATCAAAAGAAATTTCAGTTTTCGCTTTATTGTTATTGCCTAATGGATAATCATGGACACTTTTTAATAAATGAGCAAAATTCAAACCTCTCTATAATTTTTAGAGAAGTCAATAGAATGTATTCTAATTACTTACACAATAGATATTCATCCTATGGGCCTTCATTTAAAAATAGATTTAAAAGTATACCTGTAGAAAGTGATAGCTATTTAATCCAGCTTTCTGTTTATATACACAATAACCCTAGAAAAATTCTGCGTTTTAGAAATTCACCAGAAAAATATCAATTTTCAAGTTTAGCAACGTATCTAAATTTAAAAGATGATTATTTTAAAATCTTAGATACTAAAAAAATTCTTAAATATTTTGGAAATACTGATAAAATGGCAATTGCTAATTACAGACAAAAGATGGAGTTAGATATAACTTAAATACAAATAATTCTATTATAGGAAATAATCTTTTAAATTTAAACTTAGCCAAACACCTAAAAAACAATTTTCAAAAATTTTTACGCCATAACAAGTGGGACAGGTTCGTTTGTGTCTATTTTCTTCGTTTAAACTGTAGATTCCACAATTACTGTATTCCCATAACAAAATAAGCAAAGAACCAGTACCTAACAGGTACGCTGCTTTGCAGCTCAAGTACTGGTTCTTTCCTCGGTAATTTATTGTATCTAGCCTTTTTTATTGAGTACTAAAGCTTTTTATGGTGGTACAAATAAATGAACCTGTCCTTCTTGTTACGGCTGTACACTCTAAATCTAACTTTAGTTTGTTTTATCTCCCAAACTCAAATTCTACTCCCTCTAATTAAAAAGAAACTGGCACCCCAGTTTCTTCCTAAATTCTTAATTCATAATTCTCTCTTTTTAATTGAAATACTCAATTATGCTTCTATTATCTTTAAATTTTATATGAGTTTAATG
>NZ_LFRG01000169.1:0-607 GCF_001573875.1 Clostridium sp. ATCC 25772 | reverse complement strand
TTTTCACTTTCCTCAATACTATTTGATTTTTTTAACATCGGTTGTAAATATTTAATGACTTCATCTCTTACTTTCAATTTTAATGCCTGATCTTCATCACTATCACTATTTGCTAAAACATGAAATCTTATTAATTTATCTTTATAATTGCTTGAAACTCTTTCAACTTTATTTACTTCCCCAAAAATATATATAGTACTCATTATAATCATAGTTATTAATAAAACACTTAACCCCAATATTCTTAACTTTATCCTTTTCATAATATATATCCCCCTAATATATTTTAATATCTTGATTATCTCCTAATGTGAATTTTTTATTCTTAAAGTTTTAAAAAAACATAAAAAAATAGACTGTTAATTTAAACAGTCTATTTTTTTATATATTTTTATTATTCATAGCTCTCTCTATTATAAATTGTTCAGCTTTTTCTATATGCTCTATAGCATATTTTTTAGCATCTTCATTATTACCAGATATTATAGCTTTTA
This sequence comes from Clostridium sp. ATCC 25772, assembly GCF_001573875.1. Lineage (NCBI taxonomy): Bacteria > Bacillati > Bacillota > Clostridia > Eubacteriales > Clostridiaceae > Clostridium > Clostridium sp. ATCC 25772. Next base: position 113 of record NZ_LFRG01000169.1, on the reverse strand, counting down.
AAATTCTCTCATGTTCTTCTACTAAATTATATGATGTGTCAAAATCAGATATATATGTTGCTCTGAATCTATGAACTTGTTCCCAAAGTGAATTTATTATTTGACTTAACTTT
>NZ_LFRG01000168.1:0-617 GCF_001573875.1 Clostridium sp. ATCC 25772 | reverse complement strand
TAAGATTCATCTGCTCCCCCCTTTATAATTTTACGTAAGAATATAATATTATTATCTACTTTTTTTGCTGAAATAGAGTAGTTTTTTACTCCCGGAATTTCACCTTCTAGCTTAGTCAACTCATGATAATGAGTAGCAAATAGAGTTTTACACTTAATATTTGAATTTTCACATATATACTCTATAACTGCCCAAGCAATGCTGAGTCCATCGTAAGTACTAGTACCTCTACCAACTTCATCAAGAAGTACTAAACTCTTATTGGTAGCATTATTAAGAATATTTGATACTTCCCACATTTCTACCATGAAGGTACTCTTACCACCAGCTAAATCGTCAGAAGCTCCTATTCTAGTAAATATTTTATCACAAATAGAAACATTTGCTTCTTTAGCAGGAACAAAACTTCCCATTTGAGCTAATAGTGTAATTAATGCCACCTGTCTCATATATGTAGACTTACCAGCCATATTAGGACCAGTAATTAACATAAGTCTATTATCTTGAAGATCTAAGGTAGTATCATTAGATATAAAACTATTTGCCTTTGTAATGACTTCTACAACTGGGTGTCTCCCCTCTTCAATTTCTATGATACCATCCGTGTTAATTACAGG
>NZ_LFRG01000167.1:0-619 GCF_001573875.1 Clostridium sp. ATCC 25772 | reverse complement strand
AAGCGTTACTAGAAGAATCCAGGGCAATATCATAACTAATATCGAAATAATTGCCATGTATATAAGCTGAATAAGGAAGTGCTGTTCCTAAATCATTAACTTTAATTATATATACTGAAGCAGATGCATTGCTTAGATTATTAGGCCCAAGTTTATTGATCACAGGAAAATCTGAAGAATAAGTATAACCTGTTATATAAGCTTCAGAAAGAGCGTTAACATCTATGCCTAGCCCCCAATCATCTCCATTTCCATCAATATATACAGAGTAAGGCAAGTTTGTTCCTGTACTATCAATCTTAGTAATAAATACTGCATTTTTATTACCGTTTAAAACGGTATAAGTTGATGGATAATTAGAGGAAGTAGTATTACCTGTAATGTAAGCATTATCGTTTGAATCTAAAGCTATGGCATATCCCCAATCATTACCATTTCCGTGTATATATACAGAATAAAGTATATTACCTCCAGTAGAATCAAGTTTAGTAACAAATAGAGCCTTATTTCCATCAGGGTTTATACCTTGGTTAAAAGTTGTTGGAAAATCAAGGGAAGTAGTAAATCCAGTGATATAAACGTTATTGTATAAGTCAACAGCTATTCCGTAAGACTGATC
>NZ_LFRG01000166.1:0-619 GCF_001573875.1 Clostridium sp. ATCC 25772 | reverse complement strand
TTATACCTTGAAGTGCTACTACCCCTATTGTATATTCATCTACATAATCTAAAACTTTATCTACATTTAAGCTCATATGCTCTTCATCCATTGGTACTAAACGCATCTCTATATCCCAGTATACACAGAATTTTTCCCAACAAACTTGGAATCCTGAAGATACTACTAAGTTTGGTTTTCTCTTTGTTACATCTATTCCTAATTTTTCTGCTCTATTTCTCCATCTGAATTTCATTGCCATACCACCAAGCATACATGCTTCTGATGATCCTACTGTTGATGTACCTATATAATTTAATTCTTTTGGTGCATTCCATAAGTTTGCTATCATATTTACACATCTGTTTTCCATCTCTGTTGTTTGTGGGTATTCAGATTTGTCTATAGCATTTTTTTCTAGTGTTTCTGCCATAAGTTGTGTTGCTTCATCTTCCATATATGTTTGACAGAATGTACATAAGTTAAGTCTTGCATTTCCTTCATTCATTAGCTCATCTTTGATTAATCTATAAGCTACATTTGGAGCAATAGAATCTTTCCCTAAAACATCTTTTGGCACGCTAGAGCCAGATTCTGTTGTCCCAAATATTGGAGTATCATAATTATCTCCTAATTGATT
>NZ_LFRG01000165.1:0-623 GCF_001573875.1 Clostridium sp. ATCC 25772 | reverse complement strand
ACGATATAGTTTTTGTTGAGTATATACCGAGGAAGTGCAAAATTGTGACAGCTAAGAATGGAGTAATTTACGCAAAATTATCCCTAGCAAAACTTTTAAGTATGATAGAATCAAATAGTATAGTGCAATGTCATAAATCCTTTATTGTAAATACTAAATACATAAAAAAAATAGACAAGCTATACACTAAACTATGGAAAATATATTTTATTAACATTAGTGAAGTTATTGACTTATCCATAAGTTATAGTGATAAAGTGTTTGAAATTTTAGGGTATGAAAATGAGTATAAATAATTTTTTAGAATTGTTTACGTTAGGTATGATTTGCAATATTTTATTTGATAAAATTAATGTTAAAAATATTTTAGTTTCTATTGTATTAGCATATGTTTTTGGTATTATTATAAAAATACCAGTGGTTACTATAGGAGCTTTAACTATAATATATGCACTTATAAATAAATTTTTATATAATGATACTTTTTACAAAGCTATAATAAAGATAACTATATCTTTATTAGTTTTGATGATAGCAGAAAGTATTGTTGGAATTATAGTAGGTATATTAAATATTAATCCAGACAGTATGAATTTAACCATAGTATTATTAGGTGTATTTAG
>NZ_LFRG01000164.1:0-629 GCF_001573875.1 Clostridium sp. ATCC 25772 | reverse complement strand
TGCGTTTTAAGGGATTCGAACCCCTGGCCCACGCCTTAGAAGGGCGTTGCTCTATCCAACTGAGCTAAAAACGCATACTTGGAGCGGGTGAAGGGAATCGAACCCTCGTAACTAGCTTGGAAGGCTAGCACTCTACCATTGAGTTACACCCGCATATTGGAGCGGAAGACGAGATTCGAACTCGCGACGTTCACCTTGGCAAGGTGACGCTCTACCACTGAGCCACTCCCGCTTATTTAATTGGTGCAGATGAAGGGAGTCGAACCCCCACGCCAAAGGCGCTAGATCCTAAGTCTAGTGCGTCTGCCAATTCCGCCACATCTGCATAATTTGGTGGCTCACCGGGGAATCGAACCCCGGACACCATGATTAAAAGTCATGTGCTCTACCGACTGAGCTAGTGAACCCTATGGCTGGGATAGCAGGATTTGAACCTACGAATGCCAGAGTCAAAGTCTGGTGCCTTACCGCTTGGCGATATCCCAACATTGTTTTGACAGTTATTTATTATAATATGTTAATTATAACCTGTCAACACTTTTTAAATTTTTAATGGGGTGGCCGATGGGACTCGAACCCACGACACCCAGAGCCACAACCTGGTGCTCTACCAACTGAACTACGGCCAC
>NZ_LFRG01000163.1:0-630 GCF_001573875.1 Clostridium sp. ATCC 25772 | reverse complement strand
CATATTCTTTAAAAGCTTTTATATCATCTTCTGTTACAACTCCATCAATTTCTGCAAAGTAAGTTTTAGGAACATGACTCTTTGGTGATAAAACCCTATGTGATAATTGTCCATCATTAGTTAATACTAATAACCCCTCAGTATCCTTGTCTAACCTTCCTACTGGAAACGGTTCAAATGCTAATGATTTCTTATCTATTAAATCTAAAACTATAGGATCATGTTTATCAAAAGTAGCTGATATATATCCATCTGGTTTGTTTAACATTAAGTATATAAATTCTTTATATTCTATAGTTTCTCCATCAAAATTTATGATATCTTTATCCGTATCAACTTGAAGACCCGGGTTATTTTCTATTTTACCATTTACTTTAACTAGTCCGTTTTTGCAATCTCTCTTTATTTCAGCTCTACTTCCATAGCCTAGGTTAGAAAGTACTTTATCTAATCGTTGTTTTTTAGCCATAATCTGTACCTTCCTTTAAAAATGTTCTCCATTTTCATAATACTTTTCTTTCTCAAAAACTGTAAAAGCTAAATCCATACTTTCTACATCTAAATTATTTCTTATACTATCAGTTATAATTTTAGCAACTACATCTTGAACTTCCTGTCCTCTATCAAACC
>NZ_LFRG01000162.1:0-638 GCF_001573875.1 Clostridium sp. ATCC 25772 | reverse complement strand
CAGGTATAGTACTTATAAAGTGATTTTTATTATGTTTTGCTAAGTATGCTGATCCTGTCCATAACATTATCATAGCTAATGTTTGGTTAGCCCAAGAGAAGTATCTCCATATTATGTTGAAATCTATGAAAGTAAGTGCTATACCTATTACAAATAGTGGTATAGATATCATAAATCTATTTTTTATACTACTTTGATCTATCTTCATTGCATCTGCTATTGTAAGTCTTGCACTTCTAAATGCTGTATCTCCACTAGTTATAGGACAAACTACAACTCCTAATACTGCAAGAAGTCCTCCTACTGGTCCCATTAAAGTCTTTGATATAACATTTACAACTGTAGCTGGTCCACCTTGAGATAATATAACATCTAATTGAGGAACTCCTCCAAAGAATGTCATAGCTGCTGCTGCCCATATTAAAGCTATTATACCTTCAGCAACCATTGAACCATAAAATACTCTTCTAGATTCACTTTCTTTTTCAACACATCTTGCCATCATAGGAGATTGTGTTGCATGGAACCCAGATATTGCTCCACATGCTATTGTTATAAATAAGAATGGGAATAATGGTTGTCCTTGTGGATGTAAATTGTGAAGTGCTATATTTGGTATATCATACCCCTTAAATATT
>NZ_LFRG01000161.1:0-645 GCF_001573875.1 Clostridium sp. ATCC 25772 | reverse complement strand
CCTACTTTCAAATCATTTATTAAGGTATCTAATTCACCATTAAAATTCGTTCCATTAAATCCACTTAGTATCATTTGACCAATTTTTTCATCTAATGTCATTTCGTTAATCTTTATAATAATATTATCATTTGTGTCAGCTTCTATATGTTGTTTATTTTTAGCTTTATTACTAGTAAATAAATTTATCATAATAAACATTAACAATATAATCAATACTATAATAACTAGCATAGTTTTTTTTAATTTTCATTCGATACCTCTGCTTATCTTATATTTTTTGCAATTTGCTGTATAGTATTTTTAAAATTTAAAACACCATAACCCATTCTTACATTTGGATATTTATAAATATCTAGTCTATCAGCACCTACCATCAAATAAGTTTTTATTACATCTGTAAAAATTAAGCTTTTGTTTAAATCACTTTGTGATATTAAAAAATCTACTATAAGAGCTGTTATGCCACTTGTAATGGAACTCGCTATACCAGTTCCACTAGCCTTTATATATGAATTATTTTTATAGCAACCCATTATATCTACGCTAGGTGCAACAATATCAGGCCTTATAGGAGTTTGATTAAGAGTCCCTACAGAAGATTCAATCCACATACTATCTGTTTTATTATTAAATCCACCTACCG
>NZ_LFRG01000160.1:0-646 GCF_001573875.1 Clostridium sp. ATCC 25772 | reverse complement strand
CTTTCATGATAAAAGGTAATGGAGCATACTCTGTTCTTAAATATGAATCAGGAGTTCATAGGGTTCAAAGAATACCATCTACTGAATCAGGAGGAAGAATACATACATCAACAGCAACAGTTGCAGTTTTACCAGAGGTAGAAGACGTTGAAGTAGAAATAAACGCAAATGACTTAAGAATAGATGTTTTCCGTTCTTCAGGAAATGGAGGGCAAAGTGTTAATACTACAGACTCTGCAGTAAGGGTTACACATATACCTACAGGAGAAGTAGTATCTTGCCAAGATGGAAAATCTCAATTAAAAAATAAAGAACAAGCTTTAAAAATATTAAAAGCTAGATTATATGATAAAGCAGTTGCTGCACAACATAAAGATATAGCTGCAGAAAGAAAAAGTCAGGTTGGAACAGGGGACAGATCTGAAAGAATAAGAACTTACAACTTCCCTCAAGGAAGAGTAAGTGATCATAGAATAAACTTAACTTTATACAAATTAGATGCATTCTTAGATGGAGATTTAAATGAAATGATAGATGCATTAATAACTGTAGATCAAACTGAAAAAATGATGTCTATATAGTTTTAATATAAAAAAATCCCTATTTTGAATAGGGATTTTTTGCAATTAAAAAGAGTTATTATCTA